>JBOHWM010000531.1:0-13222 GCA_050736555.1 Binataceae bacterium (SeqCode) | reverse complement strand
ATAAACGCCACCGCGAAACCGGCCGTGGCGGCGAGCGACCAGGCAAAATTCCACCGCCGCCATATGAGCGCGCCGGCCGGAATAAACAATCCGCACACCAGCAGCAGCCCGACCCCTTCCGTCCTGTATAGATAAGCCAATCCACCACACGCACCCGCCGCGATGACCAGTGCCATGCGCCGTCGCTTGAGTCCGCGAATTATCAGCAGCGCGGTGGTGGTAATCAGCAGGATGAAGCCGGCCTCGGTGCGCACGGAGGCCGAATAGGCGGCTAGTTCGGGATGAATCGCGGCCAACGCGGCAGCGCCCAAAGCGAGATCGCGCCGCTCGAAAACCTCGCGCATCAGGTAGTAAATGACGAGCACCGCCGCGGTCCCCGTGACTACGGAGACTAATTCACCGGCCAGTTCCCAGCCGGGAACCAGGTAGTGCATGACGGCGATGAGGCAAGGATAGAGCGGCGAGAACACCGATCTCATCGCCGCCGCCGGATGTCCGGCAGTGAATCGGCGCGCCATTCCAATGTAGGCGGCGCCATCGCCTGAGATACAGAAGCTGGTCAGGCTCAGGTACAGACGGATCGCCAGCGCGATTCCGACAATCGCGAGGACGACGCCGACTTCCGGACAAGCCTCAAGTCGCGCTGGCAGCCAGCGGAACTCCGCCACCGCCTCAGGCCGATGCTCCACCATTTCGCCCGGCTATCTTAGCGGTCGTCGCGAGCCACACCAACCGGGCAAGTCAGGCGGAACGATCGTCAATGTTTGTGCGGGACCGCCAGTCCCGGCACGGTGCCGCTACCGGCGCATCACTTTGGCCGCCTGCAATCCCTTCGGGCCTTGAGCAACTTCGAATTGCACCTCTTCGCCCTGCTCCAGCGAGCGGAATCCGTTGCCATCGATGGAGCTGTAGTGGACGAATACTTCCTGGCTGTCATCCATGGTGATGAAGCCATAGCCCTTTTTGGGGCTGAACCACTTCACAATGCCGTTAGCCATTTCCCCCGAGAACCTCCTGACGACGACGACACCACGGCGACTAATATCCCCCACGGACTTCGCACGCACATGGTGCCGACGCGCATATACCATATGACGACGGCCAAACCAAGCGTATCCGAGCCGCGCATACCGGCGCCGTTCAGCCGCGCCAGCGGGTTGGACGCGCGTGAATATGGCAATGGTCGGGAATCTGGCGCATCACGCCGTCAATGATGAATTCACCTTCCCCGTATTTCCTGCGTGCGATGAGCGAGAGCGCCTCGATCATGAAAGCGCGTTCATCATCGGTTGCGTGCGCGCGATGCTCGCCGAGGACCGCCATCGGCGTGTCACACGAATCGCATTCGAGCAAGGTAAATTTGAACGGCTGGGTAAAGCGCGCGTACCACGGAGTATATTCTTTCAATTCACACAGATCACATTTCATAAGCCAATTGCTTTAACCGGTTGTATTAAGTTCAACAAGGCCGCTGAGAGCTGGGTTAATTCTTTACTCTGGTAATTTATACTGAACGGTATCCGGTTCAAAAATTATGACTTCTGGTATAAAAGGCTGACATCACCGGCTCAACAACCGTAGGAGGACGACCGATGGATGCGAAAGCGGGCGCGCGCGAACGTCTCGAAACGGCACGCGACGATCTCTTCGAACTGAGCCATCGAATTCACGCCAATCCCGAATTGGGATGGGAGGAAGAGCAAGCCTCGTCATGGCTGTGCGAGGCCCTCGCCAGTGCTGGTTTCAAAGTCGAACGCGGCGCCTGTGATCTGCCGACCGCGTTCGTCGCCCGCGCTGGTTCCGGCCCACTGCATATCGCCTTTTGCGCCGAATACGATTGCCTGCCCGGCATCGGCCATGCCTGCGGTCACAACGTCATCGCCACCATTGGACTGGGCGCGGCGCTCGCGGCCGCCAAGGTCGCTGACGAGGCCGGGCTTACGGTCAGCCTAATGGGAACGCCGGCCGAAGAGGTATGCGACAGCGGCGGCAAGATCCTGATGCTCGAACGGGGCGCCTTCGAGGGCGTGCACGCCGCCATGATGGTGCATCCCGCGCCAGTCGATATGGTGGCGCCGCCGATTATCGCCGCCGCCATGTTCGAGGTGTTCTATACCGGCAAGGAAGCGCATGCTTCCGCTTTTCCGGAACGCGGCATCAACGCCGCCGACGCGCTGACACTGGCGCAGACCGCGATCGGCCTGTTACGCCAGCATATCCGCGATACCGATCGCATCCACGGCATCGTCACCAAAGGCGGTGACGCGCCCAACATCATTCCCGCACATACCGCCGCCAAATATATGGTGCGGGCTGAAACGCTGGCGAAATTGCGCGACCTGCTGCCGCGCGTTCATCGCTGTTTCGAAGCGGGTGCGCTGGCGACCGGCGCCAGTGTCGAGATGCGCGGTGGCGGCAAGCCATACGCCGAAATGCGCCATGATCTCGAACTTTGCGCGATCTTCAGGCGCAACGCCGAGGCACTCGGACGCCGCTTTCGCGACGCCGAACCGATGCCTGGTGCGGCCGCGCGCACGATGGGCGCTGGCTCGACCGATATGGGCAACATCTCGCTGGCAATACCCGCGATTCATCCGCTGATCGGGATCAACTCGTTGCCGGCGGTGAATCATCAACCCGAATTTACCGCCAAATGCGCGACTGCTGACGCCGATAAAGCGATCTTCGACGGCGCGCTGGCATTGGCCTGGAGTGCGATTGATATGGCCGGCGACCAGGTCTTGAGTACGCGCCTTATGGCACGCTAACGGGTTCCACGCCGCACAGCGTGCCGTCAGGCGGGTAACCCGGGGAGGCTCTGTGCACAGGCCCATTTGTTATTCCGAAGCGGAGGCTGCCGGATCGAGGGATAACAGAAAGGCGGGTGCGCACTACCTCTTGTCCATCCGGTGGGTGTGTCGAAAAATTCACACTCTCCTACAAATGAGCGAACCGCACTCGTGCAGAGTTCTCCAGGCAAGCTGTCTGCCAATAGCGTTATGCGCGGGCGACGTAGTATTGCGTCCACAACATCCAATCGAGCGCGCGCCCACGCACCCAATTCTCCAACCTCCGTTCGCAGCGCATCCCGGCCTCCCCGCCAAATTCCGCGAGCACGGGAATATACATGCCGGATTTATACCGCGTCGTAATCGTGAAACCGGCCGCTTCGATCCACCGTACCGCCTCGTATTCATTTAGCAGATTGATATGCCCGGTCTCGAAAACCGGTTCGGCATAAATCCGGCGCACGAGACTGATTACACCGGGCATAAAGGCAATCTTACACGCCATTTCCAGCAAGCTATGACGCTGCGGGGTTGAAAGGATTAGAATCCCGCCGGGTTCAAGCAGGCGATGCATCCCGTTTAAGGCAGCGGTCGAATCAGCGATATGCTCGATGACTTCGCTGCATAGAATCAGGCTGAAGCTTCGCGGCGGCAACTTCGGACACGTGATGTCGTCGGTGACCAGTTGCAGATGCGGGTACTTGAGCGCGATCAGACGCGCATGGCGCGAATGCGCCTCGTCAAGATCACTCGCGACTACCTCGGTGTAGTTCTCCGCCAGAGTCGGCAGGTATACCCCGGCGCCAAAGCCAACTTCGAGCGCGCGGCCCGCTTTCATCCTCGCGCATTCGCGAATACGCGTGATGATCCAGTCGCGGCGCGCGCAATGCAACCATCGCCGCGTCGGGTTTTTCGACGTGTAGAGCGTCTCCAGTAGCGGCAATAATTCGGCTTCCGTTTCCATCAAATCCACGCGCCGCAAAGACCGCCTTCGGTCATGTTCAGCATGGTCCGCCGGTCAGTATTGTAATTCGGCGAAGCCCCCTTTGGCGCTCTTGACACCCTCGGCAAAGCCTATACACAAGCAACGATGCAAGCGCAAAAGCATCTCGCACGAGCTTTGCTCGTCCCGATAAAGCGAATCGCTCGCTGATGCGCGCCGTGTCGCGCCTGAGGATCTCCGGGGATGCCGGAAAGATGCGACTTCGCCAGCGCAACCCCGAACATGGCGCCACATGAAGCGGCACGTATCCTGGCGCGCGCCGTCATGCACATCGGTCTTGAGCATTACGCACTGATGGCGGGGTCGGCGGACGTTCCGATAGCGCTATGGCATGCGCTCGAATCACCTGGAGCGGTCAACGCGCTGATGCTCATCTCGCCATCCGCGCTCGCCATGCAAGACGCCAATTCAAACGGTTCCCGCGATGTTTCTGAACTGCGGGGCAGGCTGGTGGAAATAGCAATTCCGGTTCTGCTTTGCCGCGGCACCATTGATACGCAAATGCCGGCATCGGGCGATTTGGGAATCAACTTGGCGAATTTTTGCCGTCCGGCGGAGGTGTACGGCGATTTGCTCGACCTTTGTACCCTCGCGGAGGCTCCGATCCCAATGACTATGCCACTTTCGGGGTGCCGATGACCCAGCCGCGATCCCGAATGCATGAGGCGTTACGCATCGTTCAGCATTGTCTCAATGACGAGGAATTCAGTTTTCACGGCAAGTATTGGATTTTTGAAAACGTCCGCATGACGCCGAAACCGGTGCAGAAGCCGCTACCCTTGTGGGTCGCGGCAATGTTACTCAACGCGCTGGAGGAAGCTGGGAGAAACGGTTATCACCTGGCGGGCGCGCCGCCCGCTGCCCAACAACGTATTTACGCCGACGCGCTGCTCAAAGCCGGCCACAATCCCGCCCATTTCATCGCGCCGGATTGCATATTGGTCACCTCGCCGCCACTCATGAACAGGCCTGGGATGAGTTCGAACCTCATCATGCAGTGGCATATGAAAATTCACTTCAGGGCGATTGCCGCGCCGGTTAATCAAAGGTTCCGGCAAGGACGCGACGATCTCACTGTGCCAGCGTTAGGTGAGTTGCGCGAACGAGGCCAGGGATCGTACGGGCCGGCTTGCGTCGGCACTCCGCATGCTTGAGGCGGAACTCCGGACCTGTCCGATGACGTACATGATGTTCTCGATGGACACACCCGGAATGGCTCCGCGTCATATGAAGAGTTCGCTCGAACTGTTCGCCCGGGTCATTCCGCATTTCCGTAACGACTAGCACGAATAGAGCTGGCGCAACTGACGATTGAAAGATTTTACCGCTGGAAAGTGCGACCCTGCGCCGGAATCATCAACTCATTGAAAGACGCGCCTTCAGTGATGACAGGGCTGAGAGATGACAGCGTACTCATATCAAAGCCTCCCGTGCTTTCCCTGGTGACTGGGCGCGTCATCAGGGGGAATATGCCATCGCGCCGGGTAGGCGACGGGCAGGTGCCAACCGCGCAACATTGCGAGCATGCGCAGCGTGAAGCATAGCGCCGCGCCCGAGAGCGTCATTGCCGCAGGCGGCAGATATAAGACGTAACCAACGGCAACTGTGGCCGCGCCGGCGAGCGCAGCGACCGCATAAAGATCGGACCGCAATACCGTCGGAATTTGCATTACGAGCACGTCGCGCGTCATGCCGCCGCCGACGCCAGTCACCATCCCGAGCAGTGCCGCCATCACCGGATTGAGCCGATAGGCGAGCGCTTTTCGCGTGCCCGTAACCGCGAACAGTGCGAGACCCGCCGCATCGAACACCAGCACGGGATTGCGCAGCCGATCGACGATGGGGTACCAAAAAAATGTCGCCAGGCCAGCGAGCACGGAAACGGCGAGATAACGCCAGTCGGTGATTGCCGCCGCCGGCACCGCGCCGATCACTACGTCGCGGAGGATGCCGCCCGCGTTACCCGCCGTGAACGCCAGCACCAGCACCCCGAACAGGTCAAGTCCGGCCTGTACCCCCGCCGCCGCGCCGCTGATCGCGAACACGAACGTGCCGACCAGATCTAGGATCAGCAGAAGCATGTGAATCGCGGGCTTTTAGCCGGCCATCGAGGAAGCAAACACGAAAGATTCAGGGTATTGGTCCGCAAGAGGATATCGCGGTGTCGTTATATCGCTATCGTTCCATGGCCCAACAGGCACCGCCGGGAGGCTATACCTATAGATTCGTTTCGCGGCGCAGGGCAAATCACGCCGAGTCGTTCCGCAATGTTTCGTTCGCCAACCTCCAACGGATACGGCCGGTGCCAAGCGAACGGAACACACCTAGGCTGCGAGCCAGGCCCGCGCGGCAACCATCATTGCCTCCACGCCGGTCTTCAATGTGGGATGGATTACGGGCGCGAATTGCGAGCTATGGTTGGTTGGCACATCGCTGAGCTGACCCGCTTGCTCGGCCTTTGTGTAGGTGTCGGCATCGACACCGCCGACGAACCAAAAAACTGACGGAACCTGCCATTCGGTTCCAAAGCAGCCGAAATCCTCGCTCGCCGTGGTTGGTTTCGTTTCGTGCACGCGATTCGCGGCAAAGTACCGGCGAAATGCTTCGATCACGCGTCTAGTTGCCTCCGGGTCATTTCTGGTTGATGAGTAACGGTCCAACGGCGTGATTTCTGGGGCTTTGACAGCTCCCGAAGCCGCGGCTTCGGCTTTAGCAATCCGTTCCACCGCGGCGAGCACGCGCCCGCGCACGCCTTCGTCGAATGAGCGCACGTTCAATTTGATAATCGCCTCGTCTGGAATGACATTCTCCTTCGCTCCAGCTTGGAGCGAACCGATGGTGACCACGGCGGCCTCGGACGGCGCAACCTCGCGGGAAACTATGGTTTGTAGCCGCATAACTGTCGCCGCCGCCATCACGACCGGGTCGATGCTGTCCTGAGGCATGGAGCCATGAGCGCCCCGCCCGAACATCCGGATTTGCAGGCTGTCGGCGGCGGATGCGATGATACCGGCGCGCGTGCTGAGATTCCCAGCCGGCTCGGCCATGACATGCTGACCCAGGACAACGTCGGGTCGGGGAAAACGAGCGAAGAGTCCGTCGTCGATCATCGCTTGGGCACCTTCGCCAACCTCCTCGCCAGGCTGAAAGACGGCTATCAGCGTCCCTCGCCAATTATCGTTGGATTTCGCGAATAGCGTCGCGGTGCCAGCCAGCCAGGTTACGTGCATGTCATGCCCGCACGCATGCGCGACCGGCACCAGCTTCCCCTCGCGGTCGGTGGCCGTAACCTTACTCTCATACGGAAGACCGGTTGCCTCTTTGACCGGGAGTGCGTCCATGTCGGCGCGCAGCATGACGGTTGGTCCCGCACCATTACGTAGCAAGCCGACTACACCGGTCTTGCCGATACCGGTGGTCACATCGTAGCCGGCGGCGCGCAGCCAATCCGCCGCCAGCCGGGCAGTTCGCGTCTCCCGCATCGAGAGTTCAGGGTGCGCGTGTAAATCGGTGTAGAAGTTTTCTAGCTGCGGCAGAAGCCCGTCCGCCATTTTGCCGAGTAAGGGATCGCGGGGGTGAGCTCTATCAGGGTTCATACAAAGTTCCTTTGCGGAATTATGGCAATTCGCAGGGCCGCCAGAAATGCGGAAAACCACTGATTATGGCTGATCTCTTTCCTAGTCCATTGCTGTGTGGTAGTCGAGCGGTGAAAAGGCCAATGGTGTCGTCCAGGTACGATCATATAGATAAGTGCCCCCATGAGGTCCTCACGACTAACGCAGCTATAGCCTTGAGTGCATGCGTGATGGTGTGCCGTATCTGCCGATGTGCTGAATGAACGCTTGCCTTCGGCGCACGATGATGCGATTTGTTGCGCTAACCGGAGGTTGAAGCAATGGCGGCGGGTTCGAAGCGAATGCTCGATGGCTACCGTGTCCTCGATTTCACCCAGGTACTCGCCGGTCCGACGGCTACTCGTTATATGGTCGAGATGGGCGCGGAGGTAATCAAGGTCGAGTTCGCGCCCAACGGTGATATCTCCCGCGCCGTGCCATATATCCGCGACGGACGCAGCGCCTATTACGTGCAGCAAAATCGCGGCAAAAAAGGCCTCTGCCTTGACCTTAGAAATCCCGCCGCGACGGCGATCATCAGGGAGCTCGTCGCGAAGGTCGATGTCGTGGTCGAGAACTTCGCGCCGGGTGTGATCGGCCGTCTTGGTTTTGACTATCCAGCGGTTAAAGCGATCAACCCGAACATCATCATGTGTTCAATTTCGACCTTCGGACAAACGGGTCCGCTCGCCAAGCGGCCCGGCTATGATTTTATCGGATGCGCCTATTCGGGCGTGCTCAGTATGATCGGCGACCCGCAAGGCACGCCGTCGCTGCCGCAGGTTGGCATCGGCGATATCACCACCGGCGTCCACGCCGTCGGCGGGATTGTCACCGCGCTACTTCATCGCGAGCGCACCGGTGAGGGACAGTTCATCGAAACATCACTGCTTGATTGCTACTTCAGCTACAATGACCTGACGGTGCATTCTGCGAGTTTGAGCGCGGGGGCAATAGTGCCAAGCCGCAACGGCTCGCATCACTTCATGGTAGCCCCGCTGGGAGTTTACGGCGGCAAGCGCAATCCCCTCCTGATCATGGCTGGCCTGGACTATCAGTTCGTCTATTTGTGCCGCGCGATGGGCCAGCCGGAGCTGGCGCAGGACCCGCGCTTCGCCACCATTCCGGCGCGCATGACCAATTTCGACGAACTTACCCGATTGATTCAGGACTGGCTCGACTCGATGCCCACGGATGAGTCGGTCTTCGCCTTGTTCGACGAACATCGGGTGCCTTATGCGCCCGTACTGACGATCCAGGAAGCGATGGCGCATCCGCACCTGCGCGACCGCGAGACTATCCGCAAAGTCAATGATCGTTTCCTGGGCGAATTCGAGATCCCCGGTTTTCCGCTGCACTTTTCCGCATACCAGCGTCACGCTTCGCTCGAAGCGCCGACGTTGGGCGAACATAACGAAGTGATTCTGCGCGAATTGCTCGGCTATGATCCCGAGCGCATCGCCGGGCTTGAAAGCGCGGGCGTGCTTTTTCGCGGCGCGCGATAACCGCACCGAACCGCGTGGGCAGCCCAGGCCCATGACTATTTGTGAAGAAATCAGCTTTTCTGTCATCCGAGCGAAGCGAGGAATCCCGGATCTCTTTGCTGTTTCCAAGGTTTCTTGAGATCCCTCACTTCGCTCGGAATGACAAATTTAATCGGCGCTTTTCACAGACCCTCAGGGTAGGATCGCGAATGCGCGCGCGGGAAAGCCGAGGCCATTTTTTGGCTTGGGCCAGGTCACTACGATCAAGGCGCCGGTGGCAGGAACCTTGTCCAGGTTGGCCATCACTTCGATTTGCCAGTGACCGTGCCGCAGCAGCCATTTCTCGGAATCGAGCCCGGGTGTGATGTCCGTATCCATCGACTCATGGCCGTTCGCCACAATCCCGCGATGCTCGTAGAGAAATTTAATTGCCGCCAGCGACCATGCCGGGAACGGATAACGCTCGAAGCGACGTGGATTGGTGTTCCAGTCCTTGTACATATCGGTACGTAGCGCGGCGAAGCATCCCGCTGGTACGCGGCCATGTTGTTTCTCCCACGCCTCGATGTCGGCAACCGTGAGCGCGTGATTGGGGTCACGCTTGAGCAGCGGCGTCATGTCGAAAACCACCAGCGGTAGGATCATTTGCTTGAGCGGGATCCGGTCCATCGTGACGCCGTTCGGATCGAAATGCGCGGGCGGATCTATATGTGTGCCGTATTGCCCCACCATCGAATAGAAAAAGGCGCGAAAGCCGTCTTTATCGATAGTGTACGGTGCACCGGTTACCGGATTGGCCGCGGCCGAGAACGTCGCCGGGCCGAAGCCTTTCCATACCGGCGTCGACGGGCTGAAGGTGTGCGTGAGATCAACGAACCGCTTCGATGAAATAATCTGATATGCGAGCGCCAGCGAATTCCGCTGCTCCCGCGCCGACGTGGCGAAGGCGGAGCCGTTCACCAGCGCCACGCTCAGGAGCGCAACGATCGAAAAAATCAGATATTTGCTCGGCGCACGGTTCATCGGGACCTCGCTCATCTCCGCTGGTGGGATACAAACAAATGCGCAAAGCGTCGCACGACGCATTGCCGTGTGCGAGCGCTTCCGGCCATTTTTTGTAGCGTAGGCGCCGGCCACAACCGTTCAAGATGTCGCTTTATAAGGCGGAACTTGTCGTCCGAAGTTGCTTTCCTAATCGTCGCGCCGCGGACGATCGGTGGATGGAAACGCCGGACGGCGGGAGGCGAACGCCGCCCGGGTTACTCGAGGCACTTTCAGATCGGCAGCTTGGTGAGAACGGTCAGAGTTTCGTCTTCGATGATCTCGGCGATTCTCGGCGCGAATTCTTCAAAAGCGGGATCGCCGAGTGCCGCCGCGATCGCATTCGCCTCCGGCAATTCCCATAAGTCGAGCACGGTGTGGAACCTGCCGACGACGGCGGAATAACTTCCGATCAGTTTCCAGCCATGCTTTCCGATCACCGGGATTACCGACTTCATCAAGGCGATGAAATCCGGGAGTTTGCCCGGGCGCAGTTTAATCGACGCCTGCACATAGATCATGGTCGTTCCTCCTTTGAAGAGATTTCGCTTGCGCTTAAGTATCCCACTCGATTTCGAGTTGCTTCAGCCCGCGCAGAAAAAAATGGGCGTGATGCTCAATCGGTTGATTAGCCACCAGGCGGAGATTCGACAGCCGCTCCAGCAATAGCTCAAGCGCGATACGGCCTTCGTAACGAGCCAGCGGCGCGCCGATACAGAAATGGATACCGAAACCGAAGGCCATATGATTGCTCGAATCATGCCGACGGATATCGAAACGCTCCGCCTCATGGAAACGGGCCGCGTCGCGATTCCCGGAGGCATACAGCAATTCGAGATGCGTGCCTTTCGGAATCCGCACACCACCGATTTCGACCGCCTGCGTGGTCGTGCGAAACAGTCCCTGCACCGGTGATTCGAGTCGTAGCGCCTCCTCAACCGCGTCGGCGGCCAGCGCGCGCTCGTTCAAAACGGCCTCGAGCTGATCGCGCTCACTCACTAATCGCAGCATCATGCTCCCGATAAGATTGGTTGAAGTCTCATTGCCGCCAATCAATAACTGTTTGAGGATGCTGAGCATCTCCGCCATGTCGAGCGGCGCCACGCCCTTGATTCGTGCATTGAGCAGATCCGTAAGCAGGTCGGCTTGCGGACTCTTGCGGCGCTGTTCGAGCTTCGCCGCGAAGTAATGCTGAAATTCGACTTCGCTCTGCGCACATTCGATCTGGCGTTCAAGTGGTAAAGGGCCGAAACGCGCCGACATATCATCGGACCAGCGCTTAAAGCTATCCATATCAGCCGCGGGCACCCCCAGTATCCCGGCAATCACCTCCATTGGAAACGGATAAGCGAATTGCCGCACGAGGTCGGCGCGTCCGTCCTGATGAAAACCATCGATCAGCCGATGGCCGATTTCGCGCATACGTGGTTCCATCAGCGCGATTCGCCGCGAGGTGAAGGCTTTGCTCACCAGCTCGCGAAACCGTGTATGTACGGGCGGATCGGCGGTAACCATGGTGGGTGTAACCGGATAACCGCGGTCCAAAACGGTTTGCACCTCGGGCGGCACGGCGCTATCAACCGCTAGCGACTGTGCGGATGAAAAGCGCGCGGGATCCTTCAGGATGGTCACGATATCGTCGTAGCGCGTAACCACCCACAGATCGAAACGCTCACTGTAAAAGATTGGATTTTCCCGTCGGGCCAGCCGGTAAAGCTCAAACGGACATTCCCGCTGCGCCGGTGTCATCGGATCGAAGTCAATGTTCGTCGCCTTCGCATGCGTGGCGTCGTTTCGATTTTCTCCGTCAGCTTCGTTGTCGATGGACGAGTCCGGTTCAATCTCGACGAACAACTCTTCGCCCTCCGCGGTCACAACGAAGGATCGCAGATCCTCGGCCCAGTCGCTCTCCGCGGAAGCCTTGCCCGTCGTCAAATTGAATACCGCGCCATGCACGGGGCAAATTACGCAGTTATTTTCAATCTCGCCATCCTCGAGCCGTCCGCCCGCATGCGAACAGATTGCGTCAATCGCTGAAAAACCTGTCTCCGCTTGTGACACGAGCAACGGCATACCCGCCGCGTCAACTCGCAGGATGGAACGCGTAGCGAACTCTTCTTTCGACGCAATTCTGACTTTTGTCATATGCGCGACGCTCTTATTTGCCGAGGCGTTTTTCTTCTATATGCCTAACTGGTCCGCGCGGTCGCAAGCGGCTACGACAGCGGCCTGGCCGAAGCCGATTGCGCCGGCATTGTGCCATGGCATCTCCCGTCCAAGCGGATGGTCGATTTTTTTGCAACCTGCTCAGGCCGAACGTAGCGGAATTTCCCACTGAAGATCGAAGGTCAACTGGCTATTTACATCGTGATTCCATGAACCCGCCGAATCATCGATCCGGCCGATCGGGCCGATGATCCAGCGACCGAACTTTGTCAGTCGGAGAAGCGCACCACCAAGCAGCGTACCGCTTCAACCATGCAGCAGGTAATCATCGCCGATACCGCATCCAGCGATCGATGAGCGACCAAATTATTGGAGCGCCGCAGGAACTGGGACGATCGTGCTGGCGGGACAGGGCGAAGGTAAGGGCTGCGTTTGGGTCAGAACGGCATGGGCGAGATTGGCCATGATCGCGGCGCCGTCCGGTATCGTGATGAATCCGCCGTAATCACCCCACATTTCATATGACAGGCCGTGCGAGCTGACGCCGTTGCCGATGGCGCCGCACCAACTGCCAATGTTTACGGGCGAAGCGGTCTGAAAGTCGATGAGCGCCGATGAAGGTGACTGCGCGAACAACGCCAGCATTTCATTGTAAACCACAGAATCGGGCGTGTACTCGGGATAGCGGAGCGCCTGATTGCTCAAGATGCAGTGGCCGCTGGCATAGCAAGCTTGCATTACCGCGACGGTAAATTCCGGATCGGTCGTTATTTTAGGATCGGGTGGAACGTCCTCATCGGTGTTCTGAAACTGACTGAAGGGAAAATCGATCCGCGTTTTCTTCCACCCCGAATAATCGTCAATCGCGCCGGACAGGCATGACTGTTGACCGGCGTCGCTATAGCCGAATTGCCGCAGCGTCTGAATCGTCGCGGGATCCGCGTTCCACGAAATGAACGGCTCGTCGGTATTAGAGGCGCAAGAGGTCACCGCGACCTCGTCAATCAGCGGATTCCCATCGTACTTTCGCGCCAAGCGCCGCTGCAAGTCGCGCCACGCCTGAACATACGCGGGAGTCCACCACAGACCCACCGGTCCCATCTCGGTAATCCCGCTGTGCGGATC
>JBOHWM010000530.1:0-3430 GCA_050736555.1 Binataceae bacterium (SeqCode) | reverse complement strand
GTACTCGCCTACTGCTCCGATTACACTTTGATGGAAGCGGGCGACATCATCTCGTTAGGTACTTATTCGGGCAACAAGCGGCTTGCGCCGGGCGATGTGCTCGAGCTTGAGACCGAGAAGATCGGCGTGCTGCGTAACCGCGTGGTGGCCGCGCCCGAGCAATGGCGCAACTTCACCGCCGGTCAGCCGACTGGGCCGCTGGTCAAGGAGAAGTAGCGAGCGTATATCGGAAAGCAAGGCAAGCGGTGGACCGCACCGGTGGCGTTGCAGGTAACGCTCGGGTTCAAGGAGGTCTCAAATGGCACCGTCAGTTGCACGCTTGGGGCATGTGGGTCTTCATGTGCATGATCTCGAAAAGCAAAAAGCCTTTTACCGCGACGTCATCGGCTTGACGATTACCGACGAGGACCCCGAATTGGGCATGGTCTTCATGAGTGCGCGCCCAGAGGAGGAGCATCACGAGCTGATGCTGTGCCGAGGGCGCAATACGGGTAGTGACGCCCGCGTGGTGCAGCAGGTTTCGTTTCGCTGTAACTCGCTCGACGATGTGATCGGCTATTACCGCCGCTTCAAAGCGCACCAGGTCAAAATCGACCGGGTCATTTCGCATGGCAACGCGATCGGGGTTTACGCTTATGACCCTGAAGGTAATCGCGTCGAAACCTATTGGAACACCGGGCTCAAAGCCAAGCAGCCCTACGGCCAGGAAATCGACCTTGAAAAGCCGCAAGGCGAATTGCTCCGCGAGCTGGAAGAATCGGTAAAGAAATATGGCGCAAGCGGATTCGTCGATCGTGAGCGGCTGGCCCGTCAGAATATCGTGGCCGGACAAAAGTAGCGGCACGAAGTGATCATTCAGATCTACAGTCTGACTTCGGTAGCCGACGCGGTGGCAACGGCCGCCGCCGGCGTTCATCATATCGGCGTGGTGGTGGCCGAGGCGGGAGTGGTGCCGGAAGCGATTGAAGCACGGGCGGCGCGCGAAATCCTCGCCGTCGTGCGTCCGCGCTCGTGCGGCAGCGCGCTGTCGCTGTCCGACGATCGTGACGAAATTTGTGCAATGGCTGACGCGGTGCGGCCTGACATCCTGCACGTCGCCGCGCGCGGAATCGAGCCCGCCGACTGTGCCTGGATTCGCCAGCGGATCGCGCCGATAAAGCTCCTGCGCGCGATCGCAGTGCGTGCCGGTGAGACGGTGCGTGAAGCGGATGAGCATCAGGAATGTGTCGATTACCTGATGCTCGATTCGGGGGCGAAAGGATTGCCATACGCGGGGGCCAGCGGCGAAACACACGATTGGTCGGTAAGCCGGATGATCGTCGAGCGCTCACGCATTCCGGTAATCCTGGCGGGCGGGCTATCAGCCGAAAACGTCGCCGATGCGATCGCTACGGTGCGCCCGTGGGGCGTCGATTCATTCTCGCATACCGACATCCCCGGCCGTCGTGGCGGGAAGGACATCGCACGCGTGCGCGCCTTCGTCGCGGCGGCGATGCGTGGCTTCGCTAGCGTGATTGAAGCCTCACCGCGTTAGGGAAGCTCCGCACAGCCCTGATTTGTCATTCCGAACAGAGTCCGCGAAGTGAGGAATATACGCGCAGCGATAGGTTTTTACTTTTCTGGAACAAAGAAAATCGCTCCACGTGGATCCTCGACTGCACTTCGCTTCGCTCGGGATGACGAACAAGGGTTCGCCGTGTTACCGCCGCTATTCGCATAAGCACGTAATCCTTGACGCAGCTCGCGGACTCGCCTGCTCGGTCCGCTTCGCTCCACTAATGTCGATCACAGCGCGGGATAAATCCGCTCGTAAACTCCCGGCGAGCCATGATCGAGTTTCATGTGCGGACGCACGCGAAAGGTCCACGGATTACGATTGCGGATCTGATTCCACGCCTCGCTCTCAGGCACCTTCGCATGTTCGAATTCGTACACGGTCAGGTATTTCGGTTGGCCGTCAATAACCGTGAAGCGCCGCGCGCGGATACATCCGGGCACGGTTAGATAGTCCGGCACATAGACGGTGTTGTACCAGTCGTTGAACTCCTCCTCCATATGCGCCGGAATATCCATGCGGCCCATCTGCAGGTACTTGGCCGGTTCCATGGTAAGTTCGATTGGATTAGTGCGTGCCGGAAAGATCTGCCTGTAAGCCTGCAGGATAAAATTGCGGCCGACGCGACCGCCAGAAGTCTTGGTGCGCCAGGGCGAGGGGCGGAAGCGGACTTCATCCAAAAACGCGGCCGTGCGCAACACCTCAGGCGTTTCCAGTTCGTACATCGTGAGATACTTCGGACCGCCCTTGAGCGCGGCATAGCGGCCGGCACTGAGGAAACCGGGCACCTTGAGCAGATGCTGGATATGCTCTTCGTTGTACCAGCGATTGAACTCGGCCTCGTATTCCGCGTCGATATCGGTCCACAACATCAGAAGTCCGGTTCCGCGCGTCTTCATCAAATCCTCCGTATGGCTAATCCCACCACGTCACATAGGGTGCGGGCGTCATGATGATTATCCGGCGTTATTCCTTTTTGGCCCAGCCGGTTTCGTACGGCGCCGCCATCCGGCCGATCGCGCGCAGATGCTGGAACTTCCACTCGCCGTTGATCCTCACGTAATCGTCTTCGTAGCGCGCCGCGAGCCACATCGCGCGATTCCCCTTGCGCATTGTAAACGGTCCGATGAAATACCAACTGGCCTTGGCATGGTTACCGTTGACCTCGATAATCGGGTTCATCACGTTATGCTGGGAGAAGCTGATGCGCTCCTGGAACCCCTGAAATAACGCGCGAATCGCCGCGTGGCCCTGATGGCTGCCCATGCCCGCTCCCTCCCAAATGCCGTCTTCGGCGAACAGCTTGGTAATGTTATCGGGGTTGTGATTGTCGTCGCATACCGCACAATAACGCGCCTTGAGCCGTTTGATCTCCTCGATATCCTCGAGAACCGTGATTCGTTTTTCGAGTTCCGCGCTGTCCATCACTTGTACTCCTTAAATCTATTCGACTTCGATTGAACGGCCGATTTCCCTTATGGGTGTTTCATGGACTCGGGATTGGCGACATTGATCGGATTGCCGTTGGCGTAGGCGATTAGCTGATCGAAGATGACGCTGAAGAGGCCTTCGAAAGTGTCGCGTTCGACGTAACCCAGATGCGGTGTGCAAATCGCGTTATCCATCGCAAGCAGCGGATAATCGCGATTCGGCGGCTCATCTTCATACACGTCCACCGCCGCCATCGCCGGGCGTCCCGCGCGCAACGCCGCTTCCAGCGCCCCTGGTTCGATAAGCCCGGCACGACTGGTATTGACCAGCAACGCACTCGGCTTCATCCGTGCCAAATCGGCGGCCGTTACAATTCCGCGGGTTTCGTCGATCAGGCGCAGATGCAGTGAGACCACATCCGACTCTGCGAACAACGCCTGCTTG
>JBOHWM010000529.1:0-15014 GCA_050736555.1 Binataceae bacterium (SeqCode) | reverse complement strand
CTATCGAAGCGCGCTCGGAAAGTTCATCACTCACCGCGCGTTCTGCCTCGGATGTGTCACAGTGATCGTGATCGGTTCGATTTTCCTGGTGCCGGTCGTGGGGGAAGATTTTTTCCCTACGGTCGATGCCGGCATGATGAAACTTCACGTGCGCGCACCGACCGGCACGCGTATCGAGCAGACCGAACGCATCGTCGATAATCTCGAGCGCACCATCAGGCAGGTAATTCCGGCTAGCCAGCTCGACTCAATCAGCGACAATATCGGCTTGCCGACATACTATGATTTGTCCTTCTATCAAACTGACACGATTGGCCCGCAGGACGCCGATATCCAGATAGCGCTCGCACCCGACCATCAGCCGACTGAAATGTATGAGCGGCGTATTCGGCGCTTGCTCAAGGAAAAGTATCCGGATGTTGAAACCTATTTTCAGGCCGCCGATATCGTCAGCCAGGTGTTGAACTTCGGCTTGCCCGCCGCGATCGACGCGCAGATCTCCGGCAACGATCTCAATTCCGATTACGCTATCGCCGCGCGCCTCAAGGCGAAGATGGAGGCGATTCCCGGCCTGACCGACATCCGAATCGCCGAGCCACTCAACTATCCGACCCTGGATGTCGACGTTGATCGCTCAAAGGCGCTCGCGCTGGGGATCACCGAAGAACAGGCCGCATCATCGCTACTGACCTCGCTCAGTTCGGACACTTTACTGTCAACCAATAACTGGCTCGACCCGCACAACGGCGTCAATTATTCCGTGCTCGCGCAAACTCCGCAGCACCTGGTGAATTCAATCCAAGCCCTCGGGGCAACGCCCGTGAGCCCGGCGGCTGCTCTGGGTGAGAACGCGGTGCCACAGTTGCTATCTAACATTGCGAGTATCAAGCAGACGGTGGAACCCGCGGTTATTGATCACTACACGGTGCAACGCGTGATCGACGTTAACGCGGGCGTCGCCGGCCGTGATCTCGGCGGCAGCACCGACGCGGTGCGACGCGCCATCAACTCGCTGGGCAATTTACCACCCGGCACCGGCGTCGTGATTCGTGGCCAAAGCCAGGCCATGCGGCAATCGTTTAACACGCTAGGCGAAGGCATCATCCTCGCCATAGTCCTGGTTTACCTGCTGATGGTGGCGAATTTTCAATCGTGGGCCGAGCCGATGGTGATCATTCTCGCGGTTCCCGGAGCGCTGGTTGGCGTGCTGTGGATCCTCGTGATCACCGGCACGACGATCAACGTGGAATCGCTGATGGGCGCGATCATGGCGGTCGGCGTGGGTGTCGCCAACGGCAATCTGATTATCATCTTTGCCAACGAACTGCGTGAACAAGGCTACGGCCCGGCAGCCGCCGCGATCGAGGCGGCACGCACCCGGCTGCGACCGGTTTTGATGACGGCGCTCGCGATGATTCTCGGCATGTTGCCCATGTCGCTGAGCGCCGGAGAGAACGCACCGCTGGGCCGCGCTGTGATTGGCGGATTGATTGTCGCGACCTTTATGACGCTGTTCGTGGTTCCGGCCGCATATTCACTCTTCAGCCGTCACGTAATTGGCAAGCATCAGCGCGATGCCGAAATCGACGCGATTACAATGCCCGGCGCGTGATTCACAAGCGGTAAATGGAAGACGACCCCAGGAACTACGTAACCGAACGACCCGGCACCCTTTTCTATATCGGATGGGCCGGGTTGGTGATCCTCGTGCTGGCGGCAACCGCGGGACTGGTGCTGGCGCGAGGGTTTTGGATCAATCGCCAGAGCGCCCAACTTCAGCATACGCTGAGCGAAGGTCCGCGTGTGCTCGTGACCCACGTCATTTACGCGCCGGCAAGCCGCTCACTGTCATTGCCCGGCACGATCAACGGTTACATCGAAACGCCAATCTACGCCAAAATTCCCGGCTATCTAAAAGCCATCCTGGTGGACAAGGGCGATCGCGTCAAAAAAAATCAAGTGCTCGCGGTGCTCGAATCACCTGAGCTTGACCAGCAGGTTGCCAACGCTCGCGCCGCCTACCGCCTGGCCAGTATCACCGACCGGCGCAATCGCGTGTTGCTGGGCGCGCAAGTGATCGCCAAGCAAAACTACGATGAATCGCATGCACAATTGCTGCAGGCCAGGGCGAGCCTTGATCAATTGATCGCGGAGCAAACCTATAAGATCATTCGCGCGCCCTTCGACGGCATGGTAACCGCACGCTACGTCGATCCCGGTGCGCTCATTCCGCAGGTCACCTCGCCCTCGAGCGGCCAGACGCCGATTGTCGCGATGGCCACAATCAGCCCGGTGCGCGTCTATGTGCACGTGCCTCAGAGTGCGTCAACGTTCATCCATGACGGGGACCCGGCCAAGGTAACCGTCACGGAATATCCGGAACACGTGTTCGAAGGGTCGGTCACACGTCATCCGGAAGCGCTGATGAGCGCCAGCCGCACGATGCTGGTTGAGATTGATTTGCCCAACCGTGACCAGATGCTCTATCCGGGCATGTACGCGACCGTCACGCTGAATATCCGGAATCCCACGGGCGTGCCACAGGTTCCCGACGACGCTCTGATTTTCCGCGACGGCAAGGTTTACGTTCCAGTCGTGCGCAACGATCATTTGAACCTGGCGCCGGTCACCTTGGGGTACGACAATGGCCTCACTGTTGAAATAACGCACGGCGTTTCCAACGATGACCTGGTCGCGATCAATGTCGGACAGTCGGCGCGCAACGGCGAGACGGTGCGGCCGATCATGCGCCAGGATCAATAGCGGGGTGCGGATTCCTTAACTCCGCGACTTGTGTGATACGCATGACGCCGTATCCCACCGATTGAGCGGCGGAAAAATTCCACATTGCACCGATTTTCCCGGTAATGGATGATCCGATCGCGTGGATAATTAGATCGCCCTGGGTCGGCTCATCGAACCGGGAGAGAATTAATGGCGCGCGTGACCCGCAGGAAATTTCTCGCTTTCGCAGTGTCCGCCGCGGCGGCCGTTTCGCTGCCGGGCGCGGCGCGCGCGCTGATGGCCGCGAGTTCGATGACCCGGCTCCCGTACGGCGGACCGACGCCGAACACGGACTTTTACATCACGTCGTATTCCAGCACGCCAAGGATCGACGCCGCCGCGTGGCAACTCAAGTTCAACGGTCTGGTCGCGCACCCGCTGCTCCTCTCTTACGACGAACTCAAAAAACAACCGACGATTCGCGAGATGCTGACCTACGAATGCATCTCGAATACCCCGGACGGCAGCGCGATCAGCAGTGCCATCTTCACCGGTACGCGGCTAAAGTCTTTGTTTGAGCGAGTTGGGATTCGCGGCAACGCTGTATATGCCGCGATGCACGCCGCGGATGGTTATTACACCGGTGTGCCGATCGATGAAATCCTGCACCCGGATACTTTCCTGCTCTATGAAATGAACGGAGTGCCGCTGCCACCGATTCATGGTTATCCGGCGCGTATCTTCATTCCCGGAAAGTATGGCATGAAGCAGCCCAAGTGGATTACCGAAATCTCCTTCGTTGATCAGAAATTCACTGGCTATTGGGAAACGCGCGGCTGGAGTGACGAGGCATGGCGTGAAGTCAACTCGGGCTTTTTTCATCCGCGTCCAAACTGGAGCGTCTTTTCGTTCTTCGCGCCGCCGTCGGGCAAATTGCCGCCCGGTCCGAACGAACTTTGGGGTTGGGCTTTCGCCAGACGCGGCATCAAGCGCGTACAAGTTTCGACTGGCGACGGCGCCGGCTGGCATGACGCGGACCTGGTTGAAAACGTGTCGCCTGACGCCTGGACCGTATGGAAATATCCCTTCACGGCAAAGCGCGGCAGCTACCAAATGCGCGTACGTGCGACCGACGCCAGCGGACAGATTCAACCGCCCATCAGCACACAGACCGGTAGTGGCATGGACGGTCAGGCACATTTGATGGTTAACGTGGCCTAGCGGCGGTGCAAGCGCGCACTCGTGATTAACACCCATGAACCCGCTTGATTGCAAGCGCCTCTGAAGTTCGCTACCTGTCGAGAATCAAGTTGGCGCATCCCGGGCTGGAGTCCGTCATTATGCCGGCAGTGCTGTTCGAAGTTCGCGGTCATATCGCCTATATCACGGTCAATCGGCCGCAGGTTCACAATTCGCTCAACCCTGAAGTGTTAGTCACGCTGGCGGAGTCATGGCAGCGTATCAACGACGATGACCATATTCGCGCGGCGATTGTAACCGGCGCCGGCGACAAGGCGTTCTCGGCCGGTGCCGACCTGGGCCGTCTGATCCCGCTCTTTACTGGCGCGCGAAAGCCCGAGGATGAATGGGACAAAAAGCTTTTTGCCAATCGCAGGCTGGGCGACCATGCCCTACTGCGTGGCTATGAAGTTTACAAACCGCTAATTGCGGCGGTCAACGGATTTTGCATCGCCGGCGGCTTCGAGTTGATGCAGGCGACCGACCTTCGCGTGGCGGCGGAAAATGCCAGCTTTGGCCTGCAGGAAGTGAAATGGGCGATCATTCCCGCAGGCGGATCGCTGGTGCGGCTCGCGCGCCAGATGCCGTTCTGCAAGGCGATGGAAATCCTGCTGACCGGCAATCGAATCGACGCGCAAGAGGCCTATCGCCTCGGCTTGGTGAATTACGTGGTGCCTCAAACCCAGTTGATGGCCAAGGCGGAAGAGCTGGCCGCGGCTATCGCGGCCAATGGACCAGTCGCGGTGCGCAAAATCAAGGAAGGCGCGCTGCGATGTCTCGGCCGTCCGCTCGAAGAGGGATTCAAAATCGAAAACGAAGTCGCACGCGTGGTGATGAAGACCGAGGATGCTAAGGAGGGCCCGCGCGCCTTCATGGAAAAACGCAAGCCCAATTACCAGGGACGCTGATCATTTCACAAACGGCTCAAAGGTTTATGACAATGGCGCAGAAGCTTAAGAAAAGCGTGCAAGACCTACTCGACGAGGCCAACGCCGAGATTCAGACGGTCAGTGCCGAGGAAGCCATCCGGCTCAAAGACGATCCCAATGTACAGTTGATCGATATCCGCGACGTGCGCGAATTGAATCGTGACGGCCGCGTCCCCGGTGCATTTCACGCGCCGCGTGGGATGCTCGAGTTCTGGGTCGATCCCGAAAGTGTTTACTACAAAGAAATCTTTGGCTCAGGAAAACGCTTTATCTTTTTCTGCGCGGGCGGCGGACGCTCGGCCTTGGCTGCCCAAATCACGCAGCGCATGGGACTCGAGCCGGTATGTCATTTGGGCGGCGGCTTCCGTGCGTGGAAAGCGGCCGGTGGCCCGGTCGAAGGCGGCAAGAATTGACTCGGCAGCGGATTTACGCTGAGCGATTAAGCCCGGATGCTCGTTTAGCGAGTAGGAGGCGCACCATTACGGAAGTTCAAGCCGACAGCGCAGCAAATCGGTGAAACGCTGTGCGACGGTCTCCGGCGAATCACCGTTATCGTGATACCAGACCTGTGACCAATTAAGTCCGCCAATCAGAAACAGCCGCAAATAACGGCGATCGATTTTATCCGGCAGTTCAAGTTCGTTGATCAGCCGGCGAAAGCGTGACTCGTAATCGCCGCGCAGTTCCCGCAAGCGGGCCTCCGCACCGCCGGCTTCACTGGGCGACGTGCGAATCATCACTTGCGTGTAGTCGCGATAGGCCATCATCGCGCGCAGATGGGCGGCACATGCGAGCCGCAACCGTGTCCACGGTTCGCTGGAATTGACGATAGCCGCGTCAACCGCCTCTGAGAAGCGTCGCGCGCCCTCCTCATAGACGGCAACCAGCATCTCCTCTTTCGAATCGAAATGGTAATAAATCGACCCTGATAGCATGCCGACCGCTTTCGCGATATCGCGCATGGAAGTGGCATGATAGCCGCGTTCGCGGAAAAGACGAGCCGCCGCACCCAGTAACTGGCTACGGCGGTTGTCCTGACGTTGAAGGCGGCTCGCGGAGGTCGCCGTCGGCATCGTGATGCTTCGGTTTACTTCACGCAAGCGGATTCTCAGTCTCGAGTACCGCATTTCGGCCGTCGATATTCGGATTAATGCCGAGCTTGCGGAGATTGTCAGCGGTTCGCTCGGTCATCAGGCCCACCTTCTTCATATTGGCCACGACCTGGGTGTACATCTCGCGCCGGAAAGTCTGGCGGAAGTAAGCGTAGTCATTATCTTTGGCCTTATCGACCCGCACGCGCTGGACTTCCTTAACGTCGGCTTCGCTCAGACCCGCGCGTTCGTACGCTTCGCGCGGGAACTGCCCGCGTAATACCAGGCGGCAAGCCTCGGCGGTAAAATCCTCGAGTTCGTGCATGTCGGAGGGGCTGAGACTCGCGATAGTGTCGGGCAAGCCGAGTACGGAAAAGCCCATGTGACGCGATTCGTCGCTCAAAATCCGCTTGCTGATGGTCCTCAGCAAAGGATCCTGCGCGGTCTCCGCCAGCATGCGAAAGATACTCACCGCGAAAGTCTCGGCGACAAGCTGAAGCCCGACCGTCTTGATGAACCATTTGCCCTGCCCAAGCAGGTAATCGAACAAATGCTTGATGTTGTGGTTCATCGGATAAATCCGGCCCTCGCACTTGTCGTTCAGATAGCGGCTCAGAACCTCGGTATGACGCGCTTCGTCGACCACCTGGGTCGATTGGAAGAACTTGGCGTCGTTGCTCGGCACCATATCGACCAATTGGCTGCACGCCAACATCGCGCCCTCTTCGCCATGGAGAAGTTGCGACAGCCGCCAGCAGGAAAATTCGATGTTGAGATCGCGTTGAGTTTTCGGGTCGAGCTTGTGCCAGATCTCGCTATCGAAGCCGTCGATCAGGCCGTCGGCGAAAATGCCGCCGTCGAGATTCACCGGCTGCGACCACTCTATATCGCGCGATACGTTCCATTGGTCGCGCTTGGCGTTCTCATAAAGACGGCGCATATCTGGCGCCTGCACCGTGTAATCACGCTGATACAAGGTTTCGAACTGGCTTTCGAGAGTATGCTGGGTTTCGACGCTCATAATCGTCTCCACAATTGGAATGGTACCGATGACGTTGCCTTCCGGTCCTTCTTTCTTTTTGAACGCAATCGCACGCGCCTGCCTTTTCCTCTTTCCTGACCCGTTCGCTAAAGCAAGCGCTTGCTTGTTATCTACGATACCAACCTCCGCCTGTCAAGTGCCGACTTTGTCGGCGCAGGGTTAACAAAATCGCCGCCGGGATGTGGCCGCCCGCCCATTTTTAGTAAGCTCGCAACCGAGGCTAACATGGACGCGGATGACAATAACTATTTGCGGCGGCTGCGCGAGACCGAAACGCCCCTGCTCGAATATCTGCGCACGTTCGAGGTTATCCAGGAAAATCTCCGGCTGGGCGCGGTGACGCAAAGCCAGGAGCGTCTGCTGCAGGCCACCGGCGATACGTTCAGGCGTTTCGCGCCGTTCGCGGAACTGCAACCACCCGTGCATTTGAGTGAATTTCATCTCAAATTCCGCGAGGCCGTCGCGCTGCTCGAACACTCGCTGACCTTGTTCCTGACGCGGGCAAATCCGCAATGGACACTGGCCTTTTTGAACAGCCGCGCCCATTTTTGCCAGGCTCTGTATCTGCTTTACGAAATACGCAAAGAATTGCCGCGCCTGGGTCAGTATTTCGTCATCGAAGGCGTATCCTGCCCCGCCGACGCGGTCACCGATGGAACCCGCACGACTAACGTGCCGCTCGGATTTACCCATCGCGAGCGCAACGACAAGCGCGGCGACTATACGCTCTATGTCCCGGAGAATTATAGCACCGCGTCACGATGGCCGTTGATTATTTGCCTGCATGGCGGTTACGGACAAGGCAGAGAATATATCTTCACATGGCTAAGGCCGGCGCGATGCAAAGGTTATATATTACTCTCGCCGAAATCGCTGGTGCACACTTGGACCATGACTATGCGGAGTCCTGATACCACGTCGATATTGCGCATGATTGAGGAAGTCACGGCGGAATATAACATCGATCGCTCACGCATTTTTCTAACCGGACTATCCGACGGCGGCATTTTTACTTACATCCTTGGCCTTGAGCATCACTCGATGTTCGCGGGTATCGCGCCGGTTGCGGGCGCGCTCCATCTGATGATCCAGCCCATTTTAAGCCAGGGCGCCGGCCGTGATCTGCCTATTTATGTGATTCATGGGGTGCACGATTTCATCTTCCCGGTGCAATTGACCCGGCAGACCTGCACGATGCTGCGCGAGCTTGGCTACAACCTGCGTTATGACGAACTTCCCGAATGGGGCCATGCCTACCCGTATTCGATCAACGAGCGCATGGTGATGCCGTGGTTTGAGCAGTTGCCGCCAACGCCCCGCCAGGCGCCGGACAATCCTTAAATCAAATTGCCGCCGCATGATCCTTTTCGCGATCAACGCGAATTCAGTACCAGACATGGAGCCCATAGACGAAGCGTGGGTCGTGGACGGCGCCGCCCTCCTCGCGCGTGAAAGTGGCGGCATCGCCAAACGCCTGCGTGTACGCGAATCCGACATAGGGCGCGACTTTGCGGCTGAAGGCGGGGTCGCGGATAAATTCGTAGCGCAGCCGCAAGCCAGTATCGAGGTCCGAAAGGCCGGAGCCGGTGCCACGGACTGGTTCGTCCCTGCTATAGAAATTCATTTCGATTTCAGGCTGTAGAATCAGCCGATTCGTGAGCAACAGGTCGTAAGTGGCGAAGAATTTGCCCGCAACCCGGCCGTCGTTGCTGAAATAGAAAGTGGGCTCAACGTGAAACCAATAGGGCGCCAACCCTTCCAAACCCACCGCGCCCCAAGCGCGGCCAGGTTCCGAATCAAGATCGTAACGAATACCCGCTTGCGCGTCGAAATACTTCATAAAGGGCAGGGGCCGATCGTATAAAGCCTCGGTATCGCCATCGCTCGCTTTGCCGCGCTCGACAAAACCCTCCGACTTGAGCCACAGCCGGTTGAAGTCGGTTCCCATCCATGCTTCCCCATCCCAGCGGAATTCGTTATTCGGGCCGTTGGTGCGGCCTTCGAGTTGATCGAAAAGCACATGGTAGAAGATATCGTTATCCTCCACCGGTGGCCGCGTGTATTGAGTATAAATAGGTATGGGCGCGTTTGATGACTGCGCTTCGACATAACGCGCGGACACCGTCAGCATTGCCACGCTCATTAACAATATCTTCCCGTATTGATTTAGGAGTGCCACCGCGCCGCTCATGACACGATAACGGCGCGGAACATACCCGCTTCCATGTGATAGAGCAGATGGCAATGGTAGGCCCATTGTCCCGGCGTGTCGGCGCTGATGAGATAGCTCAGCTTCTCGCCCGGCTTCACGTTGATCGTGTGCTTGTAAGGGCGGAACTCGCCATTGCCGTTTTCCAGTTCGCTCCACAGACCATGCAGATGGATTGGATGCTCCATCATGGTGTCGTTGACGAGAATAAAGCGCACCCGTTCGCCGAGTTTTAAGCGAATCGGCGGAGCCTCCGAATATTTCAAACCGTTGAAGCCCCAGATGTAGCGCTCCATATTGCCGGTCAAATGGATCTCGATCTCACGATCGGGCGGACGCGGATCGGTCCCACGATAGATCGCGCGCAAATCCGAATAGGCAAGCACACGCCTGCCAGGTGGAAACCCCTCGCCCGCGGTGTAAAGACGCTCCGTCGGCATCGCCGCGACGTTGTCGACTTGCGGGCCGGGATGCGGTTTGACGCTCTCCGATAGCGGCGCCGCCATGTTGCCGAAGTCGGGGATGGTGACAGCCGCGCTCGTGTAGGGGTCGGGCTGACCCGGCGCCTCTTCGCCAAGCATCCGCGCGCGCCTGGTAAATTCCTTGATCTCTATTGGGGTGAATTTCGCCGGCGTCCGCATGCCTGACGCGTGATGCATCCCCATTGATGTCCCGTTCATGTCCATCCCCCGCATCGGCGCCATCCCCATATCGACCATCGTGCGCACCGGGCGCGGGTCCATTGGCGGAATTGCGGCGGTGATGCCGTAGCGGGGTGCGAGCGTGCCCCGCGCGTAACCCGTTCGGTCCTCGGCTTGCGCGAAGACCGTGTAGGCACGATCGGCGCGCGGTTGCACGATCACGTCGTAGGTCTCGGCCACTGAAATGCGAAATTCATCGACTGTGACCGGTTCGACATCATTGCCGTCGGCCTGCACCACCGTCATCGGCAGTCCCGGTATTCGGACATCAAAAATGGACATCGTCGATCCGTTGATAATGCGCAGGCGCACGCGTTCGCGAGGGCGAAACAAGCCGGTCCAATTCGCCGCCGGCGGCTGTCCATTGATGAGATACGTGTAGGTATTGCCGTTTACGTCGAGAATGTCGGTAGGGCTCATGTTCATGCGCGCCCACATAAGGTAATCCGCGGCGGCCGCAACAAAACCCTTGCGGCGCACCTCGCCGGCAAATGTACCGGCCGTGCGCTGATGAAAGTTGTAGTAGCTACTGTCTTCCTTGAGATTGTTGAAAACGACGTCGGGATTCTGATCGGTCCAATCCGACAGCATCACGACGTATTCGCGATCATATTCAACCGGATCCTTGTACGCTGGCTCGATAATCACCGGGCCGTAGAGTCCGGTCTGTTCGTGAAAAGTACTATGGCTGTGATACCAATAGGTGCCGTTCTGCCTGAGCGTGAAACGATAAACGAAGGTGGTACCGGGTTTGATACCCGCATAGCTGAGACCTGGAACCCCGTCCATATTCGATGGTATCCGCAAGCCGTGCCAATGAATCGAGCTGGTCCGCTTGAGCTTGTTGGTGACGGAAATCGTAATCGCGTCACCCTCGCGCATGCGCAGGAGCGGTGCCGGGACCGAGCCATTGACGGCAGTTGCAATGCCCGGCCGACCGGTGAAATTCACGGCCGTATCTTCAATCGCGAGATTGAACTCGTGCCCGGTCAGCGTCGCCTGCGAACGACGCGGCAACAGATTCGCCAGCGCGGGCAGACTGCTAAAGTCCAGGCCGGCGGCGATGCCGCCGGCAACCAGTCCTTGCACGAAGCGTCGTCGTGTAATCCCATTTCCGCATTTTATCCGCTGCGCTTTCCGCTCTGCCATAAGCATCTCCGCCAGGTCATTCCGTCGGTCTCAATGATGATGATTCTCCGATGCCAAATCGATTGAGCATCCGCCGAGGTATGCGACATTTCGATGACGGCTATGGCAATTTCGATCTGAAGATAAGCGCTGCGATTGCTCCAGGCTGAGCCCCGTCTCACATCATTCCTTCGCCCTCCCCTGCTTTTATGAAGTTGCTCAACAACGGGCGTACGGCACGTCCAGCTCGTAACCAAGAGGCCTGGCGCAAGGAATCATCTGCAATGAGCCATTTGCCGAACAAGGTCAAAACGAGCACGCCGCCTTACGTTGAGGCACGAAAGCCCGGACTCAAGCGGGAGCGGGTTCAATCCGCAACGTCCGAAGCCATTCCTTTTCAGCTAAATCTCGACTTGCGACCCGGTGAATGGGTCGAAGTCCGCAGTCCTATGGAAATAAAGGCAGGCCTGGACGCGGAGGGCAAGCTGGATGGCCTTCCATTCATGCTTGAGATGCTCGCGTTCTGCGGCCGTCGCTTCCAAGTATCCAGGCGCGCCGACAGCACCTGCTTTCGCGGCATGCCGCGGCGGATGGATGCGACGGTTCATCTAGATCAACTCAGATGTGACGGTTCAGCGCATCAAAACTGCCGCGCCTTATGCCTGTTGCTTTGGAAAGAAGCATGGTTGCGGCGTGTACCGGAGAACCAGCCAGCTTCAGCTTCGGAATCTACCAATGGTGCGCTCCAGCTCCCGTCTCGGACTCCGGTCGAACGGCCGGACGGAACCATGATGTGCCAGGCCACCGAAATCGGCCACGCAAGCTGTCCGATGCTCCTGCCGTCCCCGGCACGCCACCTGGTCACGCTGCCCGTCACTTATCTGCGTGGAGAACTCAAAAATCATGACCGGCGCCAGCTTCGGACATTTCTGCGCGGGAAAATGATTTTGTGGTTGTTCACGCGATGGGCGCGTGCGCCGTGGAACTCAAACCGCTACCGCAAGACGCCGTCCGAACGGTTAGACTTGCAACCCGGCGAATTAGTCCGGGTTCGCGGAGCGCGCGAAATCCTGCGCACATTAGATCGGAACGGCTGTAACCGAGGCATGGAATTCAAGCCTGAGATGTTTCTGTTCTGCGGGCGCACGTTTCGCGTGCTGACAAGAATGTCGCGCCGAATTGATGAACACTCCGGCCAGATGCGCGAGTTTCGCAACGAATGCATTATTCTCGACAGCGTCTACTGCCACGGCCAGCGCTCCTTTTGCGCGCGCGGCAATTATCATTATTGGCGCGAAATCTGGCTCCGCCGGAGTTAAACTTGATGACCATTCCCCGATGAACTCGGGCATGACCAAGCATAACCTTGGGCCTCATTGACGAGGAGGCCGGCGTTAGCCGGCCTCCTATTTGTTCGCCCCGCGCCGCTCTTCGACGAAGAACAGCCATGGGCGCCTCTCCTTGGAAACGGAGAGGATTTCAGCGCATCTCGCGCGAACAAGATGCAGCTCGGCTACATTTTCCGCGCTTGGCGCCGTCAGCCCAATTTCAAATGACCAAACCCCAGTCCGTCGTCCATCTCATTCGCTTATTTGCAATAACAGTCTAGCTTATAGCAGAAGATTGCTCCGAAGTACAGTGTCGTATTCGGTGCGCTAACCGGGGCTGACTGTTTCTTAACATTCAGTGCCCCTTGAAATCGGGGCGGCGGCGCTCGCGCCAGGCCTTATGCCCCTCGGTTTTGTCCTCGGTCAACTCCAACGCCATGAAGCGATACAAATCCGCGTGCGCGGCTTCTGTCAGCGGCACGTTCAGTCCAGAAGTGAGCGATTCCTTGGCAATACGGGCCGCCAGGGGTGACAGTCCGGCGATGTGATCCGCAACGGTAAACGCCCGTGTCATCAATTCGCCGTGCGTCACCAACCATTGCGCCAAGCCGATCCGGTGAGCCTCAGCGGCCGTAAGAGGAAATCCCATCGCCAACTTCATCGCATGGCCCTTGCCAACCCATCGCGCCGCGCGAACCGCGCCGGCCTGAGCCGGCATGATGCCGAGCGCCGCTTGCGGCAAGCGCCACTCCGCGCGCTCGGAAGCCACGATCAGATCGCAGCAAAATGTCACTATACATCCGATACCGATGGCATAGCCGTTGACCGCCGCGACAATCGGCTTAGCGAAATCGGCCAGCAAGCTTATTGGGCTCGACCTTCGCCTGCGCGGAACACCTTCGATGAAATTCGCCACCGAACGTTCGGTATGCGTGCGGGGATTCTTGAGGTCAGCGCCGGCGCTGAACGCGCGTCCGTTGTCGTCACCGGTCAGAATGACGCAACGAATTTCACGGTCCTCTTCAAGCTGCGGCAAGTGTTCCTCCAAGCCCGTGGTGAACTCGTCGCACCAGGCGTTGCGGGCTTCGGGGCGGCTGAACGTCAATACACCGATGTGATCGCGTTTTTCATATAACAGCGGCATCGCGATTCTTTCCTCCGTCTTGTATTTAAATGCGAAGTCGGCGACGTGCGCATAATTGCTCCGTACGACAGCGCGGGTCCAAACACAAGGAAATTACGCCGGCCATCAGTGAATTCGCGACGGCAACGTTAAGCTGTGCGGCTTTCTCGCCTACGATGAGCGCCAGGCGGGCAAGCGCCCCGCAATTCTCGTGATGCCGGAGGCGTTCGGTCTCGGCGCTCACGCTAGGCAGCGGCGCGGAAACTGGCCGAGTTGGGATACGTTGCGATGGCGGGCGATCCATACGGCAACGGCTTTGAGGCCAAGGATCCCCTTCCTGGTCACGAAGGAATTTCGCCGTGAATATGCTATGCGTGTTTTAGGAGGTGTTCGGAAATGAAGGTGATGCGCCTGGGGCATGTCTCTCTACGTGTTACCGACCTTGAGCGAGCGCGTGACCATTACGCCAACACTCTCGGGCTCATCGAAACCCATCGTGACGCCGATGGCACCACCTATTACAAAGCGTGGGACGAATGGGACAAGTACTGTCTCGTGCTGACTGCGGGCACCCGCCCCGGTGCGAACCACGTCGCGTTCAAAGTCGAAAGCGACGGTGACCTCGACGCGTTTGCTCAACGTGCCGAAAAATGGGGCGTCGCGGTCGAGATGCTCAAGGCGGCCACGCTTAACTTCGTTGGCCGTGCGGTGCGGATTACCCTGCCCGGCGGACCTCTCGTGATGCTTTACGCGGAGAAGGAATTCGTCGGTAAAAGCGTCGGTTCGCTCAATCCCGATCCATGGCCTGACGACTTGAAGGGCTGCGGCGTGATGCATTTGGATCATTGCCTATTCGTCAACCAGCTCGATCCAGTAAGCGGGATCAACCGCGTCGCGGAGTGCAGCCGGTTTTTCCAGGAAGCGCTCGATTTCAAATTGACCGAACAGATCGTTGGCGGGCCGGATAATCGAGTCCAAGTCTCCGCTTTCCTCGCATGCACCAGCAAGCCCCACGATATCGCGTTCGTGTCCGGACCACAGGCCGGGTTCCATCATATGGCGTTTTACGTGGATAGCTGGGACGCCGTGCTCAAAGCGGGCGACGTGCTGTCGAAGCGCAAGGTGAAAGTCGACATAGGCCCCACACGCCATGGTATCACGCGCGGTTCGACCATCTACTTTTTTGACCCGTCAGGAAATCGCAACGAGACGTTTTCGGGTTTGGGCTACGTGGTGTCCAAGGATATGCCGACTATTACCTGGACCGAGGAGAACCTCGGGAGTGCGATTTTCTATCACAATCGCGAACTCAACCCGGCGTTCACCTCGGTCTATACCGACGCCGCCTAAGTTACCTCAATTATTCCGAACACCGACGCGCGGCGCTAAACAGCGACGACGCGCTATTTCAGCCCGACGATGAACTCGCGGAGCGTCGCGTTGCATTCGGCCGGCTTCTCCAACTGATAAAAGTGGCCCACGTCCTTTACGGTTTTGAAC
>JBOHWM010000528.1:0-2541 GCA_050736555.1 Binataceae bacterium (SeqCode) | reverse complement strand
TGGCTTATGTGACCAAGCACCTGGGATTTGGCGTGACCTGCATTTCCTCGTTCGAGCCGCCGTACCCCTTCGCGCGGCGCATGACCACGCTCGATCATCTTACTAACGGCCGTATCGGCTGGAACATCGTCACTGGCTATTTGGACAGCGCCGCCAAAGGAATGGGTTTCGATGCGCAGTGCTCACACGACCAGCGCTATGAAATCGCGGACGAGTACATGGAGGTCGTTTACAAGCTATGGGAGGGTAGCTGGGAGGATGGCGCGGTGGTCCGGGATCGCGAAAGCGGCGTGTTCGCGCGGCCGGAGAAGGTTCATAAGATCGATCATAAGGGCAAATATTATCGCCTCGACGCGATCCATTTGAGTGAGCCGTCGCCGCAACGGACGCCGGTGCTGTATCAGGCCGGCAGTTCGCCACGAGGCCGCGAGTTCGCCGCCCGTCATGCGGAATGTGTGTTTGTAAGTGCACGCTCGCCGCGAGTGAGCGCGCATATCGTGTCGGATATCCGTCGTCGCGCAGCTTTGAATGGCCGCGACCTCGAAGAAATCCTCGTGTTCTCGCTGATGACCGCGATTGTCGGACGGACCGATGCGGAAGCGCAGCGCAAGTTCGAGGAATACCGCCGTTATGCCAGTCCCGAGGGCGCGCTGGCGCTTTTTTCAGGCTGGACCGGCGTCGATTTTTCACAGTACGCGTTGGATGAGCCGGTGCGTGAGATCAAGCGGGAGGCCGTGCGCACGATGCTTGAGGGATTTGCCCGAGATGAATCCGGGAAGGTCTGGACGGTGCGTGACGTGGCCGAATACGTCGCCGTCGGATCATCCGGGCCCATGGCGGTGGGTTCGCCGCAAACGGTGGCGGATCAACTCGAAGCATGGGTTGAAAGCACCGGAGTGGATGGCTTCAATCTCGCCTACGTGGTGCGGCCGGAAACCTTCGTCGATTTTGTCGACTTGGTAGTTCCGGAGTTGCAGCGGCGCGGCGTTTTCAAAACCGAATATCGCGCGGGCACGCTGCGCGAAAAACTCTACGGTCGTGGCAATGCGCGTTTGCCCCGCACACATCCGGCGGCCGCATTTCGGATCGAAGCCCGCACCGCGAAAGAGGCCGCTACAAAGGGTGGTGTTGAATCGGCCTGACCGACACCGGCTAATCAGCGGAAGTCGTAATCACGATCGCTCCGAAGCCATCACGCCGGTTCCTGCCGCCCATTGACGAATCGGTTCATAAGCGAGGACGCGCGGCTTCAGCAGTGGCGGCATCGCGCCGGCTACCGCCGCCAATCACGAATTTCCTGGCCACCACGACGGCGCTGAAGGCGACCGGATAAACTCACGGAGGGATCGCCACGACCGAGATTGTAACCGGCGTCACGACCTCACATTGTAGTCGCGCGTCTTAACCCCGATTGCCATCGAGGAGGTCAGCAGCAGCAACGGATTTACGCCCAAATCGAACAGTCGCCGGACTTGCCAGTTTCTAACCGCGTCGTTTCCCTCAACCGTCAAGTTATACTCGTGCAAGAGGTTGTCCGGCTCAGTCTGGCAACGGACGGCGACCGCGCGCCTGTTTGACGTGAGCGGTCGTGATGTGGTTGTCCCAGTTGCGGGGGCTAATCAAGCAGGAGGCGGCGCCATGAGTTCGGCTGAGAATAAAAAGTTGGTGCAAGACGCTTTTGCGGCTTGGAGTCGTGGTCAGGGCGGCTTTCTCGACTTGCTCGCGGACGACGTTCACTGGACCGTGATCGGCAGCACGGCGGTTTCGCGCACATACACCAGCAAGGCTGCGTTCATCGAAGGCGCGGTAAAGCCGATGGGCCAGAAACTCAGCGAGGGCATTCAGCCCACGGTGCGCGATATTATTGCCGAGGGCGACAAGGTTGCATTGCAATGGGAAGGGCGGTCAGTGGGCCGCAACGGCACGCTTTACAATCAGACCTATTGCTGGGTGATGCACTTCGAGCAAGGCAAGGTGCGCGAAGGGATTGCATACCTGGACACCGAGCTCATTACGCAGTTATGGAAATAGCGGCGAGCCAAGGCAGTGGCGCTCGAACCCTTTGCTGGGCGCTACCGCCCGAGCGTTTATGCTATTTGCTCACGGTCGAGGATGGTGGCGCCGCATTGTTTTTGGATGGCGCGCGTCCATTTTGCATTGGGGTGGCGGCCGCTAACACTTGCAGCGCCTGTCCCAAATCGAGTTCGGCGTATTTCGGATTGGCGTAAAGCGCGTTCAATTTGCTGATGGCTTCCTGCGGTGTGAGATCGGCGGTCGAAAGCTGGCGCGAAAGTTCGCGGATAATTTTGTTGGCCCCTTTCCAATGAAAGAGGTCGGCCGCCGCGGTTAGATAGTCCAGCTTACTGACGCTTACCTGCATCGCATCGCCGTAACCATTGATATAGCCGCTTTTCGCTGAAGAGTTGAGCTTGTTCCAGAAAAAACCGTTGTGTTCGACGGCTGGGCTGGCGAAAACAGCGGTGCAGCTCACTACGAACCCGACCACCACGCCCGCTATGAATTTGTTCATCTAGGCAGTGC
>JBOHWM010000527.1:0-1943 GCA_050736555.1 Binataceae bacterium (SeqCode) | reverse complement strand
AACATGAGCTTCCATCTGTGCCGCAAATGTGGTGCCCGCCACGAACTGTTTGCACATGGCGGCGGCGCGCGGCTGGCCGAGTCACTTGACGTGCCGTTCCTCGGTGAACTGCCGATCTCGCGCGAGTTGCGCGAAGGTGGTGATACGGCCAATCCGCTCACCGTCGTGCAGCCCGGCCATCCGGTGAGCCTGGCCTTCAAAAGTATCGCCGCCGAGATTATCGAGCGCCTTGAGCATTCCTTGAATTGAGCCGTCGGCCCTTTTATGGCGTTTGCCATCTTTGACATCGAAACCCGCATCGACAAGCGTCTGCTGAATCAAACCTACTTTGAAGAGCAGCTCGACGATGAGGTCGCTTACCAGCGCTGGCGCGAACGGAAAATCGAGCGCGACGGCGGCGACTTCGCGCCGTTGCCGCTCCATCTTCCGATTTCGATCGCGATCGGCAATGTCGATTCCTCCCATGTCCTACATCCGATCGACAGCCTCGGCATCCCCGCATTTTCAGAGGAAGCTTTGACGCGCGAATTCTGGTCGCGGGTCGAGCGATTTGACGGCTGCCTGGTTACGTTCAACGGGCGGCGCTTCGATTGGCCGGTGCTCGAATTATCCGCCTTGCGCTATGGAATCGCCGCCGCGAATCATTTTGATATTTCGCCGCGCGCGAATGAGGAGGCGCGGCATCTCGATTTGCTGGATTTTCTCACCAATCACGGTGCCGCGCGGCTGCGCGGTGGTATTGACCTGTTGCTTAAGATGATTGGAATGCCGGGCAAGACCGGCATCGACGGCTCGATGGTCCAGGATTACTACGACGCCGGTCGCATCGATGAAATCCATCGTTACTGCCGCGCCGACGTGATTCAAACCTATTTCCTGTTCTTGCGAATAGAACTGATCCGCGGCCATATCAGCGCGCTCGACTACGAAGCCGCGCGATCGGCTTCCGAATCGTTTTTATCCGAAGTGCGCGCCCTGGCCCCTTTAAACCCCGCCAGGTAGTTATGGCGACGCCATCCATCTCACTCATCGTGATCACGCGCGACGAAGAGGATTTGATCGCGCAGTGCCTCAAAAGTGCCTCGTCATTCTGCAATGAAATGGTCGTGGTCGATTCGTTCTCGACCGACCGTACCGTGGAGATAGCGGAGAGCCTCGGCGCACGGGTCATTCGGCATGAATTCACCGACTATGTGCGGCAGAAACAGATCGCGCTTGACCACGCCTGTGGCGAATGGGTCCTGCTGCTCGACGCTGACGAGCAGGCCACCTGTGCGCTTGGCCGCGAAATCGAAACGACCGTGGCCTCGAATCCAGTGGCCGATGGCTATCGCATCCAGCGTGTGCTTTATCATCTCGGTTACTATTACACGCGCCCGATCTATCGCGACCGTCCGGTGCGGCTGTTCCGGCGTGTGTGCGGCCATATCGGCGGGGTTGATCCGCACGACAAAGTCGTGGTGGACGGGCGTATCGCGCGGCTGAGCGCGCCGATTCTGCATTTCAGCTATCGCGACGTGAGCGATCACGTCGCGACGATGAACCGCTTCAGCACACGCGCGGCGGTCGACATCCAGCCGGGCAGCCTGGCGGCGTGGAAGATGTTCAGCCATCCGCTCTGGCGCTTTTTTAACTTCTATATATTGCGCGGCGGCTTCCTGGACGGAGGGCGCGGGCTTTACGCGGCGATGAGTGCCGCGTTTTACGTGTTTCTGAAATACGCCAAGGCCTATGAGCGCGGCCTCAAGACCCTCCATCCGCGCTGACCCGCGCAAGCCTTGCGGCCAACCCAAGTCGCCTTCAGGAGAGGCGCACACAGGACCGGTTGATATTTTCCTCTCAAGTCCTGTTTAAGCCGCACTTGTCTTGAGTGCTGTCCCCGTTGCTGTGCCTGGGAAAACCCAAGCAACCCCAACGTTAGGTTGGTACCCATTGTACTGAAT
>JBOHWM010000526.1:0-7387 GCA_050736555.1 Binataceae bacterium (SeqCode) | reverse complement strand
GTGCGTTCTTCCTCAGAATGGATCGAATTTCGTCAACACTTGATCCCAACGCCTGAATCAGCCGCGACTTAACCTTATGATGACTGCTGTTCACTGGCTCGTCGTCGAGGCTTGGGAGCTTTTCAATTCGACTACCACCGCGTTGATCGGCTGATTACCCACATCCAGAACCTTTTCGCCCGCTGGCAGCCATACCGCGTCGCCAGTCCGGCGCTTGCGCTTCTCGACCTTGCCGTTGGGCGCGGTCGCCTTCACCGTATACGCGTTGAGCGGAACGATGACGGAATCGCGCAACGCGTGCAGCGCCGTTTTCTCATGCGGAGCAAAATGCGCGCGCATCACGCGCACTTCGGAGTTGTCAACGAGCACTTTATAATTCTTGGTGGGCGGCTGCTTCGCGTTTTGGGCAAAAGCCACCGTGCATGCCAACGGCAGAATTAATCCGCCGACACCCGCCAATAAGGCTTTTCTAATTCTCATAGCGGCTCCTGTGGTGCTGGTATTTGGAATGCTACCTTCAACTTGGCAAGCGGCTCAAGATTCTTGACACAGCTCGCGGACTCGCTTGCTCGTTCCGCTTCGCTCCGCGTTAGCGCGTCCATCGACTCCATTTATCCCTGGCGACGTGTCCTCCTGGTTCGAATTTAAATTTAGACGAGTTCAGCGACCGCCGCATAGAGAAAGCGGCTGAAAAGCGCGCCGGTCGAGTCCAGTGCCACATCGTAAATCGATGCCGTGCGTCCGGGAACAAAAATCTGATGGGCCTCGTCCAGCATCGCATAGCAAACACACAGCGCTAACGCGGTATATGGACGGCCACGCATCGGACCACGAATCAGAAGCCAGAACAGTACGGCGTAGTTGGTGAAATGGGCGCACTTGCGAATCGAATCGTGGATCAGCGCGACTGTGGCAAGGGAGGCGCTCGGCCATAGCCAGTGCAGAATTGGCTTGATAATGATGGCTGTATCGGCCGCCGAGAATAGCGAAGTCGAAAGAATGAATATGACGATTATCCACACTGCGACCGGCAGCCAATTTTGCCACTTTTGCCATTCGGGCATTGGTCCGCCCAGCCTCGCCGTAACATCATCAGTCACTTTGCGTCAGCCTCCCATTGCGTCATGGCTCGATGAGCTTCTTGTCCGATGTGCCAGCGCCTCATCAGACATATGATCCGTGGAGCCAATCCGATGAGAGAATTGTGATGGCACGCCATCGGCCGATCAAGTGAGCATTTTGGCTTGCCCACCAACCAGTTCGGAGGTGGACTGGATAACGCACATCGTGGTCAAATCTGATAATGCACACTCGCGGACTCGTTATCTTCGATTCCGCCGCGCTTCGTCTGGTTTCAATCCGAGGCGCTTTTATGGTCAGCAACAATGTGCCAATCAGCGCCGCTGGTTCCGCAACGTTTGCCATACCACGGAGTAGTGATCCTTGAACGAAATACTCACAGTCGCCCGGGTTCAGCCCGCGGCCTCATGCACGGTCGTGATTTTTGGCGCGTCGGGTGACCTTGCAAAGCGCAAGCTGATTCCCGCGTTGTACAATCTGATTGAATGCGGGCAGCAGATGAAGCCGTATGATTTCGCTGTCCTCGGCTTCGCCCGGCGGCCAATTCCGCTGGATAAATTTCGCGAGGATGCGCGCGAAGCGGTCGCGCACTTCTCACGCCTGGAGCTCAACGATGAATGTTGGGGTCAATTCGCCGAACGCCTGGACTATCTCTCGGGACTGGATAAAGCCGACGGCTTCACCCGTCTTAAGCAGCGGCTCGAGCAAACTGAAGCGAAGCGCGGCCTTCCGCCCAACCGCATCTACTATCTTTCGGTGCCGCCCGAGGCGGTGCCCGAATGCCTGGAGCGGCTCGACGAGGCCGGCCTGATCGCGCGGCCCGGCGCATCCAACTTCACTCGCGTCGTAGTCGAAAAGCCAATTGGCCACGACCTCGCCAGCGCACTCGAAGTTAATCACACCTTGCATCACTACTTCGAGGAGTCCCAGATTTTTCGCATCGACCATTACCTGGGCAAGGAAACGGTGCAAAATCTGCTCGTATTGCGTTTCGCCAACACTATTTTCGAGCACATGTGGGGCGCGCGCAACGTTGACCATGTTCAAATCACCGTGGCCGAGAGCGAGGGCTTGGGTTCGCGCGCGATGTACTACGAACCGTCCGGCGCGCTACGCGATATGGTGCAGAATCACATGCTGCAGTTGCTCTCGCTGATCGCGATGGAGCCGCCGGTCTCGCTTAATGCCGAAGCCATCCGCGCCGCCAAGCTTGACGTGCTACGCGCGCTGAGACCTGTTCCCGCTGGTGGCGCCTCCAGCCTGGTCGTTCGCGCCCGTTACACGGCGGGGATGGTCGAAGGCGAGCAGGTTCAGGGCTACCTGCGGGAAAAAGACATTCCAGCCGATTCGCATACAGAAACTTTCGTAGCGCTAAAGGCCTACGTGGACAATTGGCGCTGGTCGGGGGTGCCATTTTATCTGCGCACCGGCAAACGGCTGAACAGCCGCGAAAGTATGATTCACCTTCAGTTCAAGGATGTACCGCGGATTCTATTCAATCGTTCCAGCGCGCTCCCGCCCAACACGATGACCATCCGGATTCAGCCGGACGAAGGTTTCTCGTTCGAGGTGCTCGCCAAGCAGCCGGGGCTCGACCTGTCATTACGGCCGGTGCGCATGAATTTGCGCTACGCCAGTGAGTTCAACGGTCGCTCGCCCGACGCATACGAACGGCTGTTGCTGGACGTGATGGACGGCGACCATACCTTATTTGTGAGCGCCGAGTTCGTCGAAAAGTCGTGGGAATTCGTGCAGTCGATTCTCGGTCAGTGGCGTGAGGATACGGCGATTCCGCTCCACGAATATTCGGCCGGCGGCGACGGTCCGCAAGCGGCGGATCAGTTGATTAACGTGGATGGGCGCGCCTGGTACAAACCATGAGTCGTTGAATAAGCAGGCGTTACGGCTGTTTCCCGCCGTTTTTCTGAACCTCGGGAAAGTCCTCGTCGAGCACCTGTTCAAACGTCCAGGGGCAATCAATTGGAATTACGTCATCATCGAGGCCGAGCGCCCCGAGCGTCTTATTGCGGGCATATGGCCACGCTTTTCGGAACAACTCGTCGGTGCGGCCTTTCAGTCCGGGGTTTTCGTCAAGCACGTCTGCTATTCGCCGTCGCTCACTGCGAATACTTAGGCACCACAGTCTAGCATTGTCTCGCCGCACAGCCGGCGCGGCATAGGTCAGTTTCAACAAGTGCTCGATGAGCGATTCGTCGTGGCTTTGCAGCGCATCGGCCTCCCGTTTCCCCACGTCCTCGATTTCCTCCGCCACATTCTCCCAGTCGATGGTGGCGACGCGCCGCTCTCGCAGTGCGCGCGCCTGCTCGAAAGCCCACGTGTATGGGTCGCGCTCATACAGCGAATCCGTCGCGCGTACCGTATGCGCCGTTTTGTCCATGACTGGAACCTATCATATTTCAGGTATATAGACGCCGCTGCTCATGCGGAGTCGGGCCTCAATCGCGGGCGTAGGTCAGCGCGGCGTCAATTTTACGGCTGAAATCCGCTGACGCCTCCGGATGCCACATGACCTGCATCTTCTCCGCGAGTGGAAGATAACCGCGATTGTGCGCGATAACCGAACGAATCTCATCTATAAACGCTTGCAGCCCGGCTTGTGACTTATCGGCGGCGAATTCCCGTGGAGCACGCTGGACCACGAAGAAAAGCCGTTTCAGGTCTTCGTATGCTTCCGCATTATGGCGGCGTATAGCGTCATATTTCTCTGGCCCCTTGAAGGCCTCCCATTCTTCATCACGGAGCGAGCTAAACCGTAGCCGGGCCGGAAAATCGATGGCGGCGAGCGGCACGCCAAGTTTCGCACAGCATATGGCGATTGCTTCGGTAGGATCGCTGATTGTCACCGCGGGCGTGTCACTTACTCCGTTGGCCGGCTTGCGGCCATAGCGATCGCGAAAATCCTGAAACGTCTGGTGAGTATTCGCTATGTGATAGAGCACGCAGACACCATCGGCGGCCATTATGTTGCCGATGATGTCGGCGAGCAGCCGGTTACAATCCGCCACGGCAGCAGCGTGATACAGCAGGTGGGACGCGTAGACCAGGCGAAAGGGAGCTGTAGCTGGCTCATCGTGTACGCACAGTAGTTGACCCAGATTTCCGGCAAAGGCGTCGCCGGGCTGCACGGCGAAATCAATCAACGGGATCGTGCCCGCCGCTTTCGCCGCATTCAGGGTTTTGGCCGCCGCGCCGTGGACCGGGTCCGCATATTCGCGATTGAAGTCGGTCGCCCTGACGATAAACCCCGGGGCAAAATCGAGGCCTGAAAGGTACTTCACCAGTGTATCGCATGGGCCGCCGCCAATATCCGCGACGCGGATTGGCTGGTTGCCAACGAGCATAATTCCTTGGTTCCCGAGTTGGCGTAGAAAACGATGGTTAATGCCAGCCGTCAGGACCTTCTCGTCAGTCCCGGCTTTGAAGCTCGGATAAATCTCGGCGTAACGATATTCATCGAGCGTGATCCCACCTGCCATCCTACCGCCTCTCCACTTTTGGGATGCGACTGCTTATCAGGGCGAGGGAGAGCCGCATAACGTGCCATTGATATCGCATTGCGGCGTGATCCCGCGCGCCCGTTGTTGCTGGTTGAGCGACGCGATTACGGCGTTTGATTGTTGGTCGATCTGGCATCCGCAGAGTTGGCTCGCGCAGCAACTGCAGTGGGCCGCTTCTTCCGCCTTGATTATTTCCGAGACATCGCACGTGGCCAATCCGTTGCACGCAGTCTTGACCAAATCGCGATCATTGCATTGGTCGGTACACAGCGTGGCGTCGCAGGTAAGGCCGGTCTGAACCCCGCCGGTTGGCGTGCACGTGCTGTATTCCTGGCATACCTTCTGGCAACTAACGTTGCTGCCGGGAGGCAGTACAGTTTTGCCCGGAGTGTACAGCGGACATCCAAAGCCTCCGGGTGCGTCCGGCAGGCAAGTGCCAGGTGACGGCACGGTCCCGCTTTGGGCACTGTTCGAAGGTGCCGAAGTTACCGCGGAAGACAGAACTGGCGGAGTGTATGCCGCTGACCATACCAGGTTATCTCCCAGCGAACACATCTGATCGTTTTGGCCAACCTGATATGGTCCGTCGAACACGGGGCACGAGCACTGCGCCATTCCGTTCGCGCCGGTATAGCACGGGGCGGTCATGCATCCCGCGTAGGGAGCGTGAGAGCAGTTGGTTTGGCCGATACCGTTGGTGGGTACGCAGTCGAAACTGAAGGTGGAAAACAGATCCGCGTGAGGAATCAGAGTGCCTTGGTTGACCGCCTGACAGACCGGAGCGGAGTTCAGCGTCTGGCATTGAGAGCCGTCACTGCCACAGACGGCGACCGTCTCGACGTACACGTCGTGATTCAGAATCGCGTTGATATCGACAAAATAAACGCCGTAGGGAATATCGAAACATTGGCAATTGGCATAGCGGCCGTCCGCCGTGGGCTTGCAGGATAAATTTTCGGAGCCGCTATCCGGGCCCGAATAGTAGCATAGAGCGTAAGGCCCTCCGCGGCACGGCACGAAATTAGTAGGCGTGAGCAGGATATCGGCGTAAGCGGGGCCGTAGGAGGTTGTCCAGTTTTTCTGACTACTCCAGAAAGCGTGTGAATTGGGAACGAAATGGACTTGCGAGGGCGGCGGGGGCTGTGATTGATGATCGCTGCCGCAGCCGAGGCCAAAGCAGGCGCACCACAATAAACTTGCGACCAGCAATGCGAAACGATGGTATCTTTTCAATATTCGTCTGGCAGTATTCATCCTGTAGCTGTTTCCTCCTAGGCCGGCGTTGGTTGATTGATACCGATGTGGCGCGTTTAAGTCATGACTTTTTGTAGATCGGAGAAAAGCTTACTTCGACCCAAGTCGGACCTTAAGATTTGTTATTCACCCCATCAAAAAGACCGTCAGACTGAATTTTGCCGCGCCTTGGCTCTCGCTGAGTCGGCGTGGACGCTCCCGGGAAAATCAAGGCGTTGACAAGCGGTGGCATAGCGATGCCACGCTGAGCTAATCTAACGCGGCGCCGCCGTGATGCGCGGTTCCCCTTCCAAAACCTTTGCAACGCGGTCGACGGATTGTCGAAAAGCGGGGATGACAAGCCAGTGAGCACTAGCAATGACACAGTCGTGATATTGGGCGCCAATGGCGTGATGGGTGCGGCGGCGGCGGCGGTGTTTGCCGGTGGCGGGTATAACGTCGTGATGCTTGCGCGCGACCTTGACAGGGCGCGCAAGGCGCTCGAAGCGGCCAAAACGGCCGCGCGCGCCGAGGCCGTCGGAGAGCGAGTCTCGTTGGGTTCTTATGATCACGATATGGAGCGCCACGTGGCCCAATCCGGGCTGGTTTTTGAGGCGCTTGCTGAAGACCTGAGTCTCAAGCGTGAATTCTTCAAAAAAATCGATAGCTATCGCGGCTCCGAGACGGTGGTGGCGACCAATTCTTCCGGCCTTTCGATCACCGCGATGGCTAGCGGGATGAGCGATTCGTTCCGGCGCCATTTCCTCGGCATCCACATGTATAACCCGCCGCATATTATCGTCGGGACCGAACTGGTCCCGCATGCCGAAACTGACGATGCGGTGCTCACGCGGGTGGCCACGGCGTTTGGCAAACGCTTCGGGCGCAAACTCATCACCACCCGCGACCGTCCTGCTTTCGTCGGCAATCGCGTAGGCTTTCGGGTGATGAACGAGGCGGCCCAGCTCGCCGAGGAATACGGGGTCGCGTTTATCGATTACCTCATCGGACCACACACTGGGCGCGCGATGGCGCCACTGGCCACGGTTGATTTGGTCGGTTGGGATGTGCATAAGGCCATCGTGGAAAACGTATACGCCAACTGCGAGGATGAGGGGCGCGCCTGCTTCAAGCTGCCGGCTTATATGGAAAACGCCGTCGCCGAGGGCCGCTTGGGCGATAAAACTGCCGAAAAGGGCGGGTTCTATCGTCGCGCGGCGGGCCGCACGGTCGAGGTGCTCGATCCAAAGAGCGGCTCTTATCAGCCGTTCATTCCGCCGCGGCCCATCGATTTCGTCGAGCGCATGAAGGCGCTCAATCGCGTTGGGCGCTACCAGGACGCGCTGCGGACGTTGGCTGATACGGACGGAAAAGAAGCCGCGCTCGCACGCAAAGTTGTGCTCGGCTACGTCAGTTATGCTCTGAACCGCGTCGGAGATGTCGCCGCATGCCCTGCCGACGTCGATACCATCATGAGTTACGGCTTCAATTGGGCGCCCCCGTGCGCGATGGTCGACCTGATCGGGGCGCGCCGAACCGCGGATTTGATGCACGAT
>JBOHWM010000525.1:0-8356 GCA_050736555.1 Binataceae bacterium (SeqCode) | reverse complement strand
CGCGGATCCTTGGAGTGTTCGAGCCAGGGTTCAGGGAAAATATAGAGCTTCGCCTCCGCTTTGATACTGGTGCCGCTGGTGTCGTGAATCACAGCTAAGTCGTAGGTCTGGTCAGTGGGTTTGAAGGTGGAAGGATCCACGGCTGTCACGCGGAAATCAGGGTTGATCGCGAGCATGATTCGAGCCAAGTCGTCGCGCACGCTGGCGTCGGGCGAAATTACCAAGGCGGTAGCCGGAGTTATCTGGCGGGCATAGGCATAGCGGCTATTGTCCGCCGCCAACGCGTCGGCAGTTTTGATTTGCGCGTGAACCAACCCTCCCGAAGGCAAGGGACCGAACGGAACGACCAATTGAGCGCGCGGCTCGACGATAAAAGTGGAATGAAAGAGCGGCTGGCCCGCCAGATCGATCATGAGTTCGCATTGTTGTGCGGCATAGGAGAAATTACGTAACACGCACCTACCCAGCGAATTCTTCGGAGTGCCGGTATCGAGCGACACGATCGCGAGATTGGCCGCTGGCACGCCGACGCCGTGGACGTTGACGTGAACCGGCAAGTCCGCATCGTGAATAAGGCCGGCCGGTGGAGCGTGGTCGGTAAAAAGGTCGATCGTATCGGACCCGCGCGCACGCATCAGCGCCGCACTCAGCGCCGGGGCTCTTACCGCCACCGCCACGGGAGTTAAAGCTCTAAGCGTGGCGTCAACCATGCCTTTGTTCGCGCTCGGACCCAGGCGCATCCGTGCCTGCAGGGCATAACTGATGACAGTGAACTTATCCTCCGCCGGCGCGTCGGAGACGAGTTCGAGGGCTTGGTGCCTTGCCTGTGCCAAACGCGTGCCGCCATTGTCGGCCGCGCTCATGCCAGCGCCCAGATCGAAAACGAGGGCATGGACGCGATGCTTGCCGACCGGAGTGGTTCCATACACGTAGAGACCCGCGATCGCGAGCGAAAGCGCAACCAACGCCGCCAATTCGATCCAAAACAGCGGATCGACGCGGAGCACGCGGCTGCGGGCGACCGGCGCCGGGATTTCATCGAAGAGCATCAGGCTGGAAACGTCGATCGTCGGGCGCGAGCGTGCGCGCAGATAGATTGCCACCAGCGCGGCGAGGCTCAGTCCCCAGAGCAGGTTGATCGGTGTAAACAGGCCCATGGCGCGACCGTCAGCCAGTCAGGCGATTACCCCCAAGCGCGGGAATTCCCGCGTCATAATTTGCTCCAGGCGTGAGGCCCCATAAGCGGGGGCATAAGTGATGTCGCGCCTCGTACAGAACTCGCGCAGACGCTCGCAGTGTGACTCTACCCGGCGGCGACACGCTTCAAGTTCGGCAGTGCCGAAACTCACATCGCGAGTCTGACCGCTTTCACAATCGCGTACTCGATAGAAACCCGGCGGATAAGTGCCGGAACTTTCCTGATCGCCCAGCACATGGAGCACTTTGACCTCATGACGGGCGGCGAGCAGCAGTCCCAAAGCGTTCTCATAATCGCTGGGATTGAGCAGAAAATCCGAAGCGACCACGACGATTCCGGGCGGCCGGCGTTCCTGCAAAAAACGCGCGATGGCATCGCTTAGGCGGGTTTCGCCGACGGCCCTGCGCTCCATCACGAACGGCCTGAAGTCGCCGTACAATTCGCGCCGGCGACGCAGCGGCGTGCTGTCAAATTTCAGGCCGGTACGCCCGCCGCTGAACGAGCATAGCCGTACCGCGTCATTTTCGCTCATGCCGATATAGCCCAGAGCGGTGGACAGCAATAGCGCCAGGCCGAGTTTGTCGTCAGCCCCCGGCAAGCCCATCGACGCGCTGGCGTCGACCAGCATGGTCAACTCGATTTGGCGCTCGGCGCGGAAGGTCCGGATGGTCAGATCGTCGAGCCGGGCAAAAGCGTTCCAGTCAAGGAAACGCAGGTCGTCACCTTCGGTATACTCGCGAAAATTTTCCGGTTCGATGCCGGTGCCCTGGAGCCGCCCGATACTACGACGGCCCGCCCGCGCGGTGCGGGCGCGCCGCGTCCCCAGAATTAAGCCGTCGAGCCGCCTTAGGAACTCAGGCTGGAACGCGCGCGCCTCGAGCATCGACCGTCACGCTCCATCAATTCCGCGTCGTGCGTACGGCCTTGACGACCTGTTCGACGATGTGCGTCGCGTCGATATTGTCGGAATGCGCGGCGTAGTTGAGCATGATGCGGTGTTCGAGGGCGGCGGGAGCAATCTGTTCGATGTCGTCGTAGGAAATATTGGCTCGCCCCTCCAGCAACGCCTTTACCTTGCCACCCATGATGAGGGCTTGAGCGCCACGCGGACTGGCGCCAAAGCTGACGTACTGATTGACCTGCGGTATATGCACCGGGCCAGCCTGTTCGCCCAGCACGCGCGAATGCTGCGGCTGGGTGGCCCGTACCATCCGCGCGGCGTACTGCTCCAGCGGCGGCGCGACGATAACCTCGCGCACCAGGCGCTTGAGCGCTTCTATCCGTTGCGCCGCTTCGGCCGCGGCGAACACTGGCGCAATACCGGCCTCCTCGGGACCGGTAGTGGAACTAATGATGCGCACCATCTCAGTTTCGTCGGGGTAGCCGAGCCGCACCTTGAACAGAAAACGATCGAGCTGCGCTTCCGGCAATGGATACGTCCCTTCCATCTCGATCGGATTGAGGGTTGCCATCACGAAATATGGCGGAGTCAGGCGATGAGTATTGCCACCGACGGTCACCTGCAATTCGGCCATTGCTTCGAGCAAAGCCGATTGGGTTTTCGGAGTCGCTCGATTGATCTCGTCGCCCAGCAGGATATGGCAGAAAATCGGTCCGGGCTGAAAACTGAATTCGCGGTGTCCATCACCGCCCGATAAGATCACGCGAGTTCCGGTGATATCGGCCGGCATCAGGTCAACCGTGAACTGGATGCGATTGAAGCTCAGGTTGAGCGCCAGACCCAGGGTTTTGACCAGCGTGGTCTTGCCGGTCCCGGGGACACCCTCAATCAGCACATGTCCGCCGGCAAACAGCGCCGCCAGCAACTGCTCGACCGACTGCTCATGACCGACAATAACTTTATGAATCTCGCCTTGAAGCCGCCGAAACAGCCGTGCAAAATCCGCGACGTTCAGCTCTTCCTGGGGGGCAATCTCAACGGCTTCATTCATCTTTCAAACACCCGCTTAATCGTGAGCTGGTCGCCCGCCGGTATCGCCGTGCGCGCCAACGGTTCGTCAGGGTACTGAGTTGAGTTGAGTGGCACGCGCACTCTGGGAGGGATATAAGCGGGCGCCCCGGGCGTGGAACTTTCATCCGAGGGCTGCGCGTTAATCGCTATCTTAAAGCTGTCCGAGCCAAGCGGGGGCGCCATCGGTTTGCCGAACAGGTTGCCGGGATCGGTGCCGCTACCATGACTGGAGCCGCCACCCTCGCCCTGGTCTGAACTTTGCCCCATGTTGGGCGAGTTGCCGGGTGCATTCTGGTCACCTGGCTGAGCTTGATAACCGGGCATACCAGCGCTGTTCTGCGCGAGCTGATCCGCCTCCTTTTGCGACAGCGAGTTGAGCGGCGGCAGGGCATTGTTGTTTCCAGCCGTGTTCCCGCCACTGTTAGCTTGTTGGTTGGATTGGTTGGAATTGTTACTGCCGCCGTTGTTCGAGGAAGCGCCTGGGTTGCCTGGCGTAGAGGCGTTGCCGCCTGGCTTATTGTCCGTAAGGCGCATATCGACCGGTGGCGCGGCGTCGCGCCCGGTCAGCTTGTCCTGGAAGCGATCGCCGAAGTTGCGTGCGCGGTTCATCAATTTTGACAACGGACCGCCGTTGTGCTGGGCATTTTCGGCCTGAGCGAGCTTTTGCCGCAGTGCGTGCAAGGTGTTCGCGTCGGCAAAGACACGCGCGTTCGGTTTCAAGGCGGGATCGGCGGGACGGATCACGAGGTTATTAATATCGGCGTGAATTTGGCTGGGTGGGCCGTTATCATTGGCGGCTGTCGCCGTGGGCTGCCGCAGGGGAATATGCGGCAACATCAACAAGGCGATTGCACAGGCGCCGAGGAAAGCGATCACCGACGGCGACAAGCGGCGCCGCTCGATTTTTGACGGCGCGAATTCATCACGCATCGCCAGCGTGTCTTCGACCAGGTAATCCCACAGGGCGGGCCGTCGCCGCGCCACCGCGACCGTCATGATCGTCAACAGCCGGCCCTTCAATTGAGCCTTGCGATCGGCCAGCGCCGCCGCATCGAGGGTGGTCGAACTCATGCGCAAGGCTGACCGCGCGACCCGCACCAGGATCACGATAAGCGCGACCGCAACCACTGCGCTGACCGCAAGAAATTTCAGCGGGCCAAGCTTTAACGCCGCTATCATCACGAGCGCGCCGGCACAGATCACAGCCGCCACCGTGCAGAAAAACCAGTGTTGAAGTGCGAGCGAGTTGCGGCGCGCGCGTACATCCACGACCTGGCTCTGGATGAGCGTTAATTTGGGATCGCCTCGGCGAAGTTCGGACACGCAGACTAAAGCGGCGCCTCTTGGATTACCGACGCCACACTTCCGACAATAGTTTAGCCTTCACAATCGCGCAACGCCCGCGAACGCGATCATCCGTTTGACGGGGAAAGGTTCCACAATTGGCTCAAAAACTCCAGCCAATCGTGCCTTTGACGAAATTGCCGCGCCAGGCGCGGGTCACGCCGAAGCCTACGCCAAAGTTGAATTCGAGCGGTTCCAACGTGTACAGATTCACTGCCGGCACGATAAATTGCTGCTGTTGATTAATCGGTAGCGGATGTTCGATTGGTCCGATTTCGCCGTAATATTCGAGTGTCGGCTCCAGCCAGTGCATTATTCCGGGCAGTCGATAGGCAATTTCGCCGGCCGGCTCGAAGCCGATCCCCGCGTGTGTGCCGGGTCCGCTGAACTGTTTTTCAAAGGCCAGGTTGGCGACGACAAAAAAACCTTTCACGGTACCCTGAATGATCGGCATGAATTCGACGTTGAGTGGATCATCGACCGCTTCTCGGCGCATATACTGAAATTCGATATTGGCGCCAATCGCGATCGGCCATGACTCGCTTTGCGGCACGCCGAAATGGACTTTGCTGCGCGCTCCGGCGTACTCGTAAACGCCGGTGTCCAGGCGCGCGGTGCATAGATACTGCCCGACTTCCAGCCAAGGCAGCACGCCGTAGGTAAACTCCAGCGTGTTGTGGATCTGATACAGCGGTAACTCGGTGTTGCGGCTATAGGCGTGAGTGATTGAATTCGAATGCAACTCGGCAAGGAGCTGCCCCTGCGGTTCGGTGGCGACGGTGTAGAGTTGCAGTTCATAGAAATCCGTCGCGTCCGCGGGCCCGGCGACGACCAGTGTCGTCATTGCCACGAACGCGGCCGCCATGACGCGGATGCATTTCATTCGCGGACCTTTTCCGGCCTCTATCACCGTCGATACGCCATCGTCGCGCCGGATCACGTCCGGCTACTCCGGCCGCGTCAGTCCGGCGTCGTCGAGCACGCCGGCGGCGAGCGCCGACCAATCCATTTCGGCGCGACCGTTGGCGATACCGGACAGCAAGCGATCGTGCAGCAGACTTGCGATTGGCATCGGTGCCTGGACCTCGGCGGCAGTGCGCAGTGCGAGGTCGACGTCCTTGAGGCCCAGCTTTAACCTGAATCCGGCCGGCGTATGACGCTTTTCGGCCACCATGCGACCATAATTCTGATAGACCGGGCAGGCAAAGAGCGTATTGTTCAACATTTCGACGACCTTGCCGCGATCGACGCCACTCTTTTCCGCCATCGTCAATGCTTCAGCCATCGCCTCGAGCGCGGCGGCTATCAGGAAGTTACCGGCAAGCTTGGCAACGTTGGCACTACCGGGCTCTTCACCAAAATCATAGAAGACGCGGCCAATCGCCTCGGCAATGGGACGCAGCCGGTCCTTGGCCGCCTGCGCTCCCGCCATACATACGACCAATTGACGTTTAGCCGCATTGTCGGGGCGGCCAAAGACCGGCGCCGCGACGTAATCACTGCCGCGCTCGCGATGGAAGCGCGCGAGCTTGTGCGCAGTCGCGGGCGCCACCGTCGCCGTCACCATATGGATGCCGCCGGGCGCCAGGCGCGACGCCAGTGTGTCCTCGCCCAAAACGATAGCTTCAAGCGCCGCGTCGTCCGCGACCATCGAGAGCACGATACCGCCCGCAACGGCGGTTTCGGCCGGGTTGGCGACCAGCCGTGCGCCTTTGGCCGTCAACGGCCCCGCTTTGGTAGCGGTGCGATTATAGACGCGCAGTTTGAAGCCCGCATCGAGCAGATTCGCCGCCATCGGCAGACCCATCGCGCCCGTTCCGATAAAACCGATTTCCTCGTTAGCCATCCTGATTCCCACTTGCCGCACTTGAGGTGACGGCGATGTTAGCTTTGGTTTAACCAAGCGTACCTTGCGGACGTCATTGAGACACTGGCGAGCGGAATTTTGGTCAACGTGCGCGTTCGACCCCGGTGCGCGGGCATAGATGGCTCAGTGGACATCGCGAGCACCAGGGCGAAACCGGTTGGCACAACGTCTGCCCGAAGGCGACCAGCAAGCCGTTGATTTCCCGCCAATAGCGGCGCGGCAATACTTTACGCAAGGCAGCTTCGGTCTTCTCCGGCGTACGCGTTTTCGCCAAACCCCAACGATTCGTAATCCGGTGGACGTGCGTATCGACGCAGATGCCGGGTTTGTTAAAGGCTTGCGTCACAACCAGGTTCGCGGTCTTGCGACCCACGCCGTCGAGGGACAGCAACTGTTCGAGATTATCAGGCACGTGGCCATCATGGCGTTTCAGCAGGTCACGGCTGATGCCGCGGATGACGCGAGCCTTGGTGCGATAGAAGCCGACCGGAAAAATCAGACGCTCAATCTCTTCGGCCTCAAGGTCGAGTATTGCCGCTGGAGTGGCGGCGCGTGCGAACAACCGGGATGCCGCAACGGCGGTGGTCTCATCCTTGGTGCGCAGGCTCAGGACGCACCCGATAAGGATTCGAAATGGATCCTGCCCCTCCCCCGCCATCAGGGTCAGTACGGGCGCATTCCAGGCCGGGGCGGCGCGGCGCAAGATTGCGAGTGCGCGCCCGACATTGGTGCGGCTTAACGCGGGGAGCTTGCGTCGGCGCGTAGCGGCGGTCGTTGTGGCTCCGACGGCGCTTGCCTGTGTCATGATCTTGCGATCGATCATTTTAGTTGAGTGGATGGGCTGCGTTTGACGACCACTTGCAAATCGGCGCAAATTACCGCGAGATGCCACCAGCGGGGCCGGCACCAAGCGAAACGAAGTGAAGCCGAGCTAGGGAGTCTGCGACGTGCGCATTCAAATGACGCGAGTACGTTATGCGTAGCGCAGCGAAGCCGCGCGCGCTAGCGAAACGGACTGGCGAGTCCGACTTCGGCCGAAGGCTCGCGGACTTGTCCGCCCCACGGAGCTGCGTTGAGATTACGAGGTAAACCGTTATGGACGTAGGCAAGGAATTGCTGCTCGACATGTATCGTGCGATGACGCGCATTCGGCTGTTCGAGACCCGCGTGCGTGACCTCGCAACCGCCAATGAAATCCCCGGCTTCGTCCATGTTTCAATCGGAGAAGAAGCCAGTGCCACTGGCGTTTGTGCCGCTTTGCGCAAGACCGACCGCATCACGTCAACTCATCGCGGGCATGGTCACTTGATCGCCAAAGGCGGTCAACTCGCACAAATGATGGCGGAACTCTACGGCAAGCGCACCGGCTATTGCAAAGGCAAGGGCGGCTCGATGCACATCGTTGACTTTGCGCTCGGCATCCTTGGCGCCAACGGCATCGTCGGCGCCGGTCTGCCGATTGCCACCGGGTCGGCTTTGGCTGCGGTCATCTCCGGACGCGATGACGTCACCGCGTGTTTTTTCGGCGACGGCGCCTCCAACGAGGGCACCTTCCATGAATCGCTCAACCTGGCCGCGGTCTGGAAGCTGCCGGTGGTTTACGTCTGCGAAAATAACGGCTTTGGCGAGTTCACTCCGATGAGCACGGTCACCTCGGTCAAGGATATCGCGGTGCGCGCGCAAGCCTATGATATGCCCGGTCATATCGTCGACGGCAACGACGTGATGGAGGTCTATCGCTACGCGTCGGAGGCGGTGGCACGCGCCCGCAATGGCGAAGGCCCGACGCTGCTCGAATGCAAGACCTACCGTTGGGAAGGCCATGTTGTGGGCGAGCAGGCGTTTTTGGGCAACGCTGCCTATCGGACCGAGCAAGAGGTTGAGGAATGGAAGGCGCGATGCCCTCTGATCCGTTTCGAAAAATTCGCGGCCGAGAGCGGCAAGATCAGCGCCGCCGAGCTTGAACGGATTAGGC
>JBOHWM010000524.1:0-2333 GCA_050736555.1 Binataceae bacterium (SeqCode) | reverse complement strand
GCTCCAGCACCGCGTCGTTGTAGGCCTGGCGTGAGAAGGCAATCTGATTTTCCGTGGTGGTCAACTGTTCCTGTAACTGCATCACGTTCTGATTGGATTTGAGCTGCGGATAATTCTCCATCACCGCCAAGAGCTTGCCCAACCCCATACTTAGCTGGCTTTCAGCCGCGACTCGCGACGCTTGGTCGGGCGCGGCAATCGCGCGATTGCGCGCCTCGACAACCTGCGTCAAGGTGTCACGCTCGAATTCCATATAGCCCTTCACCGCTTCGACCAGGTTCGGGATGAGATCGTGACGGCGTTTGAGTTGCACATCGATCTGGCGCCACGAGTTTTGCACCGTGTTGCGGAAGCGGATCAGCGAGTTGTAGCTGATCACTCAAAAGATGGCGATCAGCACAATAATTCCCAAAATTACCCATCCGGCCATTCGGACTACCACCTTTAAGGAGTTTGCGTCATCCGATTTGTGGCGACATCACATCTGTCTTACACGGCAGCAATTATAGCGAGCGCCGATCGCAATGGGCTGTAAATTTCTTAAACGTGGCAATCTGCGCGAAGGGAAATGGCGCGCCGGCTCGGCCGGCGCGCCGCTTGCGCTTAGTTAACTTGGATCTTGACGGGCTTGGCCTCCGCACGTTTCTCGACCGTCACCTCGAGCACGCCGTCCTGGTAGCTCGCGTTAATCCGGTCGCTGCTCGCATCCTTGGGCAAGCGGAACGAACGCTGAATCAATCCATAGCTGCGCTCGGCCATATGGACTTCCGTATTCTCTGGCAATTCGGGACGTTTGCGCTCCGCCGCCAGCATCAGCCGCTCATCCTCCACTTTTACCTCGACCGAATCACGCTTAAGTCCGGGCATTTCGAAGTAGAAGTGATAAGCGTCCTGGTCCTCGACAATGTCCGTCGCTGGTACAATGTGGCGCGCCGCGCCGCTGTAGTCCTTCCAGAATCCGTTCATCCGATCCAACAGCCACTTGTTGTCCAAACCGTTTTCAATCCTGAGTTCCATTTAAATCCTCCCGCCGTTCGAGGCAAAATCTTTATACTTTTCAGGCCGCCGAATTCGCCGGCGCTTGCCGGCATTCCATGCCGACGGTCGGAAGAGCGCTCGCTTTGCTCGGGATATCCTGCACGAATCCGATTCCGCTCATCGACGATGTCTCAGCAGAAAGTAAGTACGAAATGAGCCGCGTCAAGTGGCTATTAAGTGATCGTGCAACCGCTGGTAGCCAAAGCAAATCTTTCTGTATTGGCCTCGTGCAAAAAATCCCGAGGAATGCGAGCGCTCGCCATACGGAAACGCACCTCGCAGACTCGTTTGCTCGGCTTCACTGCGTTTCGCCTAATTCCGACCGTCGGCATGGAATGCCGCGAATCGAATTCCATCCATAGAAATCAACGAGCGTCCGCACAACTGTGAAAGGTTATATGCCGAATTCATCAGGCTTGGCCGCACGTTCAATCTCGGCGGCAAAGCGGCGTGCCATTGAACCGTCGCCCATTTCTTCGGCCAGCGCCTGACCCTCTTTCAGCACCTCCACCGCGCGCGCTATCCTGCCCCTGGCGAGCAGGACTCCGGCCTTGCGAAATACTTTCGCGTAGCGGCGTCCCTTCTCAGCGGCGTCCATGAAGCTTGCTAATCCCGATGAAACGGTCGACCGAATCCTAGGCGGCGCGCTGCCAATCGTCCAGCCGCGCAAAGGCTACCGCTTTTCGGTCGACGCGCTTTTGCTCGGACGTTTTGCTCTCGCCAGCCGGCGCGACCGCGTGCTGGAACTGGGCGCCGGATGCGGCGTCGTATCCGTACTGCTGGCCGCGGCTCATCAACCGCGTGAATTAATCGCACTCGAAATTCAACCGGAGCTGGCGGCGATGGTCGCGCGTAATTTTGAACTTTCGAATCTGCGACTGTGCACGGCAGTGCAGGGAGACCTGCGAAGTAAAATCGACGGCCTGGAACCCGCAAGCTTCGACCTGGTTGTGAGTAATCCTCCGTTTCGGGCTCCACGTAGCGGACGTGAGAGCCCCAACGAAAGCCGCCGGATTGCACGCGGCGCGAGCGGCGCGACGCTGCGCGAGTTCATCGCGGCGGCCAGCCGTTACGTTCGCCATGGCGGACGCGTCGCGATCGTTTTCACCGCCGCTCGCACGGCCGAGTTAATCGGTGAATTGCGCGACCATTCGCTCGAGCCCAAGCGTATCCGTTTTGTTCATCCGCGCTTCGACTTGCCCGCCAATACGATCCTGGTGGAAGCGCGCAAAGGCGGCGGCGTCGAAGCTGTAATCGAACCGTCGCTGATTTTGTACAGCGCCCCTGGCGTATAT
>JBOHWM010000523.1:0-2096 GCA_050736555.1 Binataceae bacterium (SeqCode) | reverse complement strand
ATCACTACGAAAAGACCAATTCGGCCATGGACACGTGTTGACGTGTGGAATGATCGGGCCCCATTTCATGGTTGCGCAGGATTATCATTGAGATACAATATCGCGACATGAAGTTGAATTCGAGTGGATATCAATTGCGCTAGCAAGTAGTCATCTAGCGTTCACTATCAGTTAGCGCGGAAGTGAGTAAGCAGTTTTCACTCGCACACGATACACGAAAGTGATTGGGGCCGTAGACGAGAGGAAACATCGATATGAATTCGGAACTGATGGACGTGTCGTTGATCAATGATGCCGCCAGCGTGGCGAGCGTTTGCGCCGACGCGCGAGCCGATGGCGGCCTGCTGGTTTGCCACGGCTGCGGGGACGTCGAGGCCGTGATCACGGGCATTCTGGTGGTCGACGATACCGAAGAAGCTTGGGTCTTGTGCGGCCCATGCATGCGGCGGCTGCCGCTTCATGGCGCCGTGGTATGAACCACGACCATGACGCGCGCGTCGATGAGCAACTGGAAGCGCAATGATACGATTGGTGTGCTTAGATCGCCGGCTTACAGGACGCGAGATGGCCTTGCCGCGTGATTTTCATCCGAGACTCGCATCGCGCAGAATCGACTCCTTACGCCAGGGCTTGTATCGAATTGGGCGCCTTAACACCGCCCTGAGATGACAGAAATACAGCTCACAACTGGTCATGTACCGACTGTAGTTTTCATGACTCACCGTAAAGATTCGGGCGGCCAACCATAAGGCGCCGTCCGAATCGCCTGAATTTTCGTTACTTCTTCCGACCGCTCGCTCGCTTACATCACGTCTTGCACCTTGAAGCCGATCGCCGCCAAGCGACGTTTGTGGACAACTGCCCGGCGGTAAGATGGCTCGTTGAAGCTTTACCGTGCGTTGACCCAAGTTGACGTGCGGATGTTGCAAAATGTCAGCATCGACAAGTAATATTGCTCCCGTTGTGACGTGAGGGGAGGAGGACGCGCCGCTGGGGGAGCCCGTTAGCCGTTTCGTTCGACAGACGATCCGGGACGCGAAGACCACAACCCCACCGCAGACATAGTTCAGCCAGATTGGTTGTGAGGGCTTGCTCATGCCCATCGCCGTGCCCGCAGATGCGGTGGTGGCAAGGAAAGAAGGAAGGTGCCGGTCGTGGTGAAAAGACTAAGAATTTACGTCCTGGGGTTGGCCGCGTTGGCGATGGTCTCGGGATGCGGGATGACCGCTGAGCAGCGCAGCCACACCTTGGCGGGTGCGGCTATCGGCGCCGCCATCGGGGGCGGCATTGGTGCAGGTGTATTTGCCGCCGACAACAGCGATAACTGGCCTGGGATTCCAGTCGGAATTGGAGCGGGCGCGCTGGCTGGCGCCATCATTGGATATCTGACCGCGCCGCCGACACCGGCGCCTCCACCGCCGCCGCCACCTCCACCACCGCCTCCTCCGCCACCACCACCGGTCGCGCAGAGAATTGTTCTGCGAGGCGTTCATTTCAACTTTGATAAGGCCAATATCCGGCCGGTCGATAGGCCGGTGCTCGACGAGGCGGCGCAGGTGCTCAAGCAGCATCCGGACGTGACCGTCAACGTTGACGGATACTGCGACGCGATCGGCGGCTACGCGTACAATCTCAGACTCTCACGGCGGCGTGCCGACGCGGTCGTCCGCTATCTCGAAGCGCAAGGCGTGCCATCAAGCCGGCTGATTCCGCGTGGCTACGGCAAGACGCATTTCGTGGCCACCAATTCGACCGCGGAGGGTAGGGCGCAGAATCGCCGCGTTGAACTCGTGCCGGTGCAATAAGATCCACGCCGGCCAGCCCAGTCGCACGGCCGCGGCCCTTGTAAGCGGGTCGCGGTCGTGCCAGCCTTAGCCCAATTCCAAATCCAAAGACGATGCGCCGATGTTACGACGAAGACCGTTCGCCAGGAGTTGCGCGATGGTGGTGGGGTTGATGACGGTTTATTTCACGGTCTCACCAAATCTGTGCGCACGATCGCAAACTAACCCGCCAAGTCCGACACTTTCTTCTCCCGCCACGATGGGAAGCGCCGGAAATCCCCTTTCCACCAAGAGCGGTTCTGTGCTCAAGGC
>JBOHWM010000522.1:0-4269 GCA_050736555.1 Binataceae bacterium (SeqCode) | reverse complement strand
CGATACTTCAGCGGACTATTGACCTGGATTTCGTAAAAGATACCAAAGTCCATATTCGTCCTCTCGTTGACGCAATGTCATCACGGCCGCTGTGGTCCTTCCGCATCAATAGCAAAAGGCGGCGCATGCGGAACAGAGGCGCGAAACGCGTGGCCACCCGCCGCATCAGTTGCGCCGCTCGAAAATTTCACCAGACCATGCCAGAGTGGCCTCCCAGCAGTTTTGTCAGCGCGTCGGAAAACTAACAAAGGAGAATTCGTATATGGATATTGGTTTCCTGATGGCGGCGACGGCGCAAAGCGGCGACCTCATCGAGATCGCCCGAAAGGTTGAGTCATGCGGTTACGAATCATTGTGGATCCCGGAACATCCCGTAATCCCGATCCACATCAAGACGCCTTTTCCATTTACACCGGATAACAAGCTTCCCGAACATTACGGCCGATGGGCCGATCCGTTCATCGCACTCGCTGTTGCCGCCGCCGTAACCACCAAGATCAGGCTCGGCACGGGAATCTGCCTGGTGCCGGAGCGCGAGCCGCTGATCACCGCGAAAACGGCCGCAAGCCTGGACCTTTTTTCAGGCGGGCGTTTGGTGCTCGGTATTGGCGCCGGATGGCTGCGGGAGGAGACCGAAGCATTTGGCGCGAATTTCGGCCTTAGATGGAAGCGCACGCGTGAAGCCGTCGAGGCAATGCGCCTGTTGTGGACGCGCTCCGAGGCCTCCTACGACGGAGAAATCGTGAAGTTCCCGGCCGTGCGATGCGAACCCAAACCGCTCCAGAAACCGCATCCGCCGGTGCTTCTCGGTGCCCACGGCCCCAAGGCTCTGGAGCGGGTAGCGCGCAGCTATGACGGTTGGATGCCGTTGGTGCGAAACCCGGAAGAACTGAAGCATAGCGTTGCAAAATTACGCGAGTTGGCAAGCGCGCATGGCCGTGATCCCGGCTCGCTGCAAATCTCGCCATTGGTTGATCCCGGAGAGAATGGTCCCTCAACTGAGGAGTTGAAGCGGTACCATGAGGCAGGCGCGAATCGCATTATTTTGCTCTCGCAAAAGACGGTGGCCGAAACCGCTGACGGCAAAGCATTGGAATTGGTACGGCGATTCGCCGCAACCGTCGAGCGCGCCCTGCCGATCACGTGAGGAACTCAGCGGGATTCTTCGCCGTGCTTAGAATGACAGAACCATAGTCCCGGAGATTCGCCAAACGGAACCTGCCGAACTGCCGCGCCACGCGGACAGCCGAATTATCGCCGCTGGCGCATCGCCAAGCCGTTTCGGGATGCGCCCGTATCTTGCCCGTGCAATCGCTCGAACGCGAGAATGCCGGCACGAAGGAACTTGATTCCGCCGCCGATCTGATCTTCAGGTAGTTGTTCCACCAACTCGTGCAAAAAGCCGCGCCCGCGTTTAACCATCGTGGAGACAAACCGCTCTCCCTTCGGCGTCAGCAACACTCTCTTCTCCCGAGCGGAAGCGGCGTCTTCGACCAATCGCACGAGGCCCATCGGCGCACGCGCCAGCCGACGCAAGGTCTGCGTAATTGCGGGACTAGTGACCTCGAACCAGTCCTGCAGCCGCACGACGATATCCTTGCGGCGCATCCAACGGCCGCCGTCGTTTCCGGCTGAGCGAATCAACCACAGGATGGCCGCTTGTTTGCGCGTCAGATTACCTCGCATGGCGTCTTCAACCGCCATGTTTACCCTGTAATGAACAGGATAGAAGAGTTCGAGCAGATCGGCGGCGTAACCCGCCGCGGCCGTTTGACCGTTTCGTGTCGCGCTCGCTCTCTCTGCGTGGTCCATGCGCCCATTCATATATGATGATTTTAGTTGACAGGCAAATCGTTTTCGCGATAAATACTCGTCAGGTAAAATAGTTAAGCTACTTAACAATGCTCTAACATTAACAACATCCAAGGTGTCGCAATGCCGGCGGTACAAATCAAGGACGAAGTGCGAGTCGGGTCGGAAGCCACCTCAAAGCTCGAACCTTCAGTTTACCTTCAGAAACTGTACGAGACCGGTACCCCCGATCTCGCCTGGATGAATCGGCACGGTGAATGGGGCGTGCGGGCCAAGCCAGGCAATCTCGGCCTTCGGCTCAAGGATATTGAAATCGGCAGCTATGGCGTCGTACCCGAACGCGGCGGCGATCATTGCTCGATGGCGGCGCGAGGATCGGTGATTCCTGAGGGCCTGCCGTCGCTCGGCTTCACTGTCAACGAGAAGCATGAATGCTGGGCCGACAATGCCGCCGAACTTTACGAGGAGGCGGTTGCGCGGCAATGGAGTTCGGCGCGCGATATTCCCTGGCATGAGCTCGAAGCGTTGCCCGACGATCTTGAGCGCGCGATGTGCCAGCTTTGCACGTTCCTGACCGAAGTCGAGTTCATCGCGGCCGACGCGCCGACCCGCTGGATGAGCCGGATGAACCAGGACTTCCTCGAAGTCAAGCTGTTCCTCGCCACCCAGGCAATGGATGAAGCGCGCCATACCGACGTTTTCCGCAAGCGCGCATTGGCTAACGGCGGCGGATTGGGCACGGCGAGCGTGCTCAGCCAACTGAGCCTCAAGCGCATCTTCGATGCGCCGAGCTTTTCCGCCCAGACCGGCCGTCTTCATCTTCTCGGCGAGGGATTCGTGCTGACCATGTTCCGGCAGGGCGAATTTATCGCGCCGACCCGCGTTGACCAGGAAATCTTCCGCCGCTGCATGCAGGACGAATCGCGCCACGTTGGTTACGGCACGATGCATCTGCGGAGCCAGCTTAAGGATCGCCCCGACCTGGCCGAGGAGATTCATCGCGAACTCGACGATGCCGAATCGATCCTGTTACAGCTCTTCAGCGTGCCGGAGCAGGTCGAGCCGATGGCGATCCTGATGGGCGGCGGGCTTGCGCATTTCGACAAGGGCATGGAACTGCAGGCGCAGCTCTGGCGTCGCGTGGTGAGCGAATACCTGCAGCGCTGCGACTCGGCAGGTTTGGACCGGCGTCCGCGCTGCCTGCTGCCAACGGACTTTTCCAAGCTGCTCGGCGCATGAACCCGGCATTTCCCGATCCCGATTGGTTTCTCGCTCTCGGCCGCCTGATGGAGGCCGAGGGCGAGCGCTTTCGGCGTCTGGGTTATGCGGAAGTACGCTTTGTGATCGGGGTGATGGATGAAACCGGGAAGGTCGAGCGAGCCACTGGACTTGAGATCGCCGGATACCAGTTGGCACGGGCGGTTGACCTGAGCAACGTCGCAGAGTTCGACCCGGATTTCGTTATCTGCGCCCGACCCTCAATCTGGCAGCGAATGGTCAACGAGATCGCGCGCAACGGGCGGCCGGAATTGCGCCACACGCTGAGCTCCCTTGCGCTGGTTGGAGATGAATTGTGGCTCGAATCAACCGATCAGTTGCGCGAGGACAAGTTCTATCGCTTCAATCAGACCTTGCAGGAATTGTTCAACCTCGCCGCCAAACTTCCCCAGTAAACCCTTATTTAGGGCAAGTATATACTTGACTCACCAATCCGCGCAAGCGTATTCTTGGGCCAACGGGAGGGCTTGTAGATGGCTTCCCGCGAAAGCATCATGGCGGCCCACCATCGGCACATGGAGCAAATGGTTAGGAGCTATTACGCTAGACCACGAAGGCGGCCCTTGATGACCTTCCTGTACGGATATTTTGACGAGGCCGGAAAATTCCACGATAAAGATGGGCGCATCTGCCTCGTGGGGTTCGTATCGGATGGTGATCGCTGGAACCGATTCGAGACCGAATGGTTCAACCTGCTCGCCAAGCATGGGTTCTCCGCGATCCACATGAACCAATTTTATTCGCAGTCTCGTGCACGCGGATGGGATGAGACAACGGCCAACGGTGTTCTAGCGGAATTTGTCGATAAGATTCGCGAGCACGTACAATCCGGTTTCGGAATTGCCGTTGATGGAAAATACTTCCGTCACAAATTCGAGGTTGCGGGGAAGCCGCCTAGAGACCCTAAGCGTTATTACACGCATCGATTGCTCAAACGGATACGCGATGCGTATAGCGATCCCTCTTGGCATCCTCTGTCGCTGTCGATCACCTTCGATGAAGATGAAGAGTCCGCCGTCGCCTGTTACCAGATAATCTCTCGATTACGACGCGACCATTCCGACCTGCGTGAGTTGGTATCAAGCGTCGGGTTCGCAAACGATGTAGTTTTCACGCCTCTGCAAGCGGCGGACATTCTCGCACATCTGACGCGGGAGCGGTTGCTAACCGGCCAAATGT
>JBOHWM010000521.1:0-2576 GCA_050736555.1 Binataceae bacterium (SeqCode) | reverse complement strand
ACTAGCGAAGCGCTTCCTAGCGCGGAGCGAGCTAATGAAATGGTGGATCAGTCGGGCGCGTCGGCCGCGCCGTCATCGAGCAGCGCGTGGCGGAGCTCCGCCAGCGTCGAGCCACTCACCGCCGTCGAGGTTTCGGCCGCGCCGTTGCCATTCGCGGCGTTGGAGATCGCGTCGGCCGCCGCGTCGAGCGCAAGGCCATCAACGATCCGCGCCGCGCGCGACAGCTTGCGCTCGGCCGCTTCGGCGCGCCGCTCCGCGAGCAATCGCGTGCGCTCGATATCCGCCACGGCGCGCGCAATCGACTTGAGGTCGGGCGTGCCGAGGCTTTCTTCAGTCGCGTTGAGCAACGCCTCGAACAGCCGATCTTGTGTCATGCGGATTCGTACCTCGTCCTTGGGTCCATCCGCGATGATGCGATCCTCGGTATCCACCGGCGGCTTGGTTACCGCGACGGCTTGTAGCCGGGTCAAGGCGGCACGCCCCTCTTCCACGGGGATTTCGTAAATTTGCGGACCGTGCTGCGCGTTGATGGACTCGAGAAAAGCTCTGGTGGCGGGCTCGATTCCTTTGCTCAATGCGGCCATCTGCTTTTACCCTCCCCTTTTTCAGTTTCCGGCATCAATGCCGTACGCGGACCAAATCCAGGATTATCAGCAAATTAGGTCAAAACGTGCGGGTTTTTAGCAAACAAACAAGTTGTTAGCCAGTGGTTTAACGATAAAACTGCTTATGCCGCTATATCCGATAAGTCAACGACCATAACAGAAAAGCCCAACCATGAGTTGTAAGTGTTAGGACGATGCTTCGTGTGACATCCGCAGACGTTTTAGCTATGTGCCTTCTGAGGCTCAGCCAAAAATAAGCGGGGAACCAGCCATGGCGGACGTGGATAGCCAACCAAGTGACCGCAACGAGATCGCCGTCGCGAGATGGCACCGGCGGATGTGCGCGGCGCTGCGTCCGCTTATTACGCCGGACCTGATCGCGGAGCATGCGCGCGATCCGCTGGGCGATCATAGCGACGCTCTCAAGCGGGTGCTCAACTATATCCGCCGCACGGATATCAATGGCGCGCTCGTCGTCATCTGTAGCGTGCCCTTCAAGGAATGGCGCGTCGCGCGCCTCGCTGCGATGCGCGAACGGGCCCCGGCCTTCATCGACAGCCACACGTTCGCCTCGGAAGCCGAGGCAATGCACGCCGTCTTCCTGATGCGCGTGGAAGAAATCACGCGCGATTAGACGTTCGTAGCGAGGTCACGAGCATGCCCAACATTCACGGCTATAGCGACAAGATAAGCGTCGCGTCCGGCGAGCGAATCCGTTTCATGGTCAGCGTTGAGGACGCCGATCGCTACCGCGCCGAGATCGTGCGCTTGATCCACGGTGACGCCAATCCGGACGGCCCAGGGTTCAAAGACGAACTAATCCACGCGTCGGCTAGCGGCGAATATCCCGGACGTTTTCAGCCGGTGCGCGCCGGTTCTCATATCGTGATCGAGGACCCTGGCGCCCTGCTGGATATCAATGACGCGCTTACGGTGCATGCCTTTGTCAAGCCGACCACGCCCGCCAAGGGGCTACAGGGAATCGTCACGCGATGGGATGCGCAACGGCGAACGGGATGGGCGCTGATGATCGACGATCAGCGCCGGCCCGCGCTATGGCTCGGCGACGGCGCCGGACATTTGTTGCAGTTCGCCGCGCCAGTGGCGCTTTTGGCTGACGTTTGGTACGCGGCCGGCGCAAGTTATGACGGCGCGCGCGGGAGCGTGATCATCCGCCTGGAGCCGGTAATCAATTCGGTCAACTCGCTGATTGGGCCGGTCGCGACGATTGCGCCAGCAATGACGCATCGGGCCACTGTCGAACGAATTGATTTCCGTTCTTCGGCAACCGCGGTGATTGCCGGATGGTGCGGAATGCCGGCCGCTACGGGCGTCATGGTGGATGGCCATTACAACGGGAAAATCGATCGGCCACGAGTCTATAGACGTGCCCTCAACGCCGCCGAACTGGCCGAATTGAGCGCTGGGCGCGAGCCCGACGGTAACGGCCTCCTCGCGCGCTGGGACTTCGCCGACGGAATCGGGCCTGCGGGAATCCCAAGCGACCACGTCAGCGACGTTTCTAGTAATGGCCTGCACGGCCGTTGCGTCAACATGCCGGCTCGCGCGGTCACCGGGTATAACTGGAGCGGCCGCGAGGAGCACTTTACCCACGCGCCGACTGAATACGGCGCGATCCATTTTCACGACGATGACCTTGAAGATGCCGGCTGGGAGCCCAGTTTTGAACTGACCGTACCGGAGACAATGCGTTCCGGCGTCTATGCCGCCTGCGTGCGCGCCGGCAATGCGAGCGATTACATTCCATTCTTCGTGCGAGCGGCGCGGCCGCAAAGCGAGGTGGTATTTCTCGCGCCGACGGCATCTTACATGGCCTATGCGAATGAACAACTTGCGTTCGGCGTCGGCATGGGCGCGATCATGGGGCGCATGACGCTGATACAAGCCGAGGACATTTACCTTCATCAGCATCCCGAACTCGGCCTTTCCACCTACGACCATCATGCGGAC
>JBOHWM010000520.1:0-7448 GCA_050736555.1 Binataceae bacterium (SeqCode) | reverse complement strand
GGTCAGGTGCATGCGGTGGCTGCGCGTTTCCTGCCTTCACTGAAGGCGGCTCCTGAAAAACCGATCTTCGCGGATTGCAACGCGGTATCACCTGCGACCGTCCGCCAGCTCGCCGCGACGCTTGCGGTCACGAATTGCCGCTTTGTTGATGCTGGCATTATCGGTGGACCGCCATCACGAAATGGCAAGGGACCACGCTTCTATGCGTCGGGCGAGTACGCCCAGGAGCTGGCGAAGCTGCGCGCCTATGGAATTGATGTTGCGGTGCTTGACGCGCCGATCGGCGCCGCCTCGGCGCTCAAATTATCCTATGCTGGTATTACCAAGGGTCTTATCGCGATGGGCGCGGCGATGATTGGGGCGGCCGAACGTGAGGGCCTGAGTCTCGCCTTACGCAATGAGCTAGAGCGCAGCCAACCGCATTTGTTGGCCTGGCTTGGATGGGGCGTTCCCAACCTGCCGCGCAAAGCCTACCGATGGGTGGCCGAGATGGAGGAAATTGCCTCGTTCCTGGACGATGCCGGCGCTGGTGCCGGGATTTATGAGGGAGCGGCGCGTCTATACGAGCATGCCGCGCAAGAACGCGAGCGCGACGGTGATGAGGCGTTCGCAAAGCTCAACGCCTTTGTAAAGCTCCGCTGAATCCTCCGAAGTTGCTCTAAGCGCCGCGTGGCAAGCGCCGATGATAGGTCCACCAGGCGCCGAGCCACACCGCGGCGATCGACGCGACGATAAGAAGCCCCGCGCGGGTAAAGTCGAACGCGTTTACCCAGGTCCAGAACCGCCCGTTAAGTGCCAAGGCGCTGGCGATAACCTGCATCCATTCAATCGCTCCAATCGATAGTGCCGCTAACACCGTAAGCGCGGTGACGGCGATGTTGAACAGCAGTTTGCGTTGATTTTCGTCATCGGCCCATTCATATACGCGCGCCATCATGACGCCGTCGAGCGTATCGACCAGCGCCATTCCGGCCGTGAACATCGCTGGCAGGATCATTATGGTCCAAACCGGTAATCGCGCGTGCGCGGCGGCGCCGGCCGAGAGCGCGAGCAAGGCTATCTCGGTAGCCGTGTCAAACCCCAGCCCGAACAGCAGTCCAACGAAGTACATTTTCCAGCCGGCATCGATTCTCCGGTAGATGAACCGCAGCATTCGCGCAACGATTCCGCGGCGATCCAATACCGCCGCCATCTGGCGATCGATTTCCTGATGCCGATCGGAAGTGTGGGACACGCGAAAAGCCCCTCCAAGCTGAATTAGCGCCACTAGGTTGAAAAGCCCGATCAGCGTCAGAAACACCGCCGAGACCAGCGGTCCGATCAACGCTCCGCGGTGGGCCCAGGCCTCGCTCCACTGCGCGTGCTGCGAGACCGCCAGAACGACGGCGAGAGTGATAACGATCACAATGGTGGAATGGCCGAGGGCGAAGAAAAAACCGCTGGGCGATGACGGCTGCTGATCCTGCCTAAGCTTGCGCGTGACGTTGTCGATGGCCGCGATATGGTCGGCGTCAAAACCGTGGCGAAGCCCCAAGAAGTAGGCGACCGTGCCCAATTCGAGCAGAGCGTCTCGTTGGGGTGCGATTACGAATAGCGCCGCCCAGGCCGTGAGGTTCAGCCCTCCGACCAGGCAGAGCAGCGCGCGGGTAGTCAAGAGGTTGCGCCGATTCATGTGCGTCCGAGGTTAAGGTGGAGCGCCGATTCCTCGCCCCATCGGCATAGCGAGAAAACGGCGGGGTTGCGGGGTTGGTGAGGCCGCCGCTTCGGGTGTGTTAGCTGGCGGTTGGCGCGTGTTGGCGCATGCGCATAGGCATACGCCCACAATCATGCCGGCGATTACCAACTTCATTGCCGGTCCTGCGAATTTTGTGATGCACACAGCCATCCCGGTTGCGAAAAGTTCAGAAAAACGCGCCGCTGGAACTTCGACTTAATCGTGTTTGCCTTGACGAAGCCAGCGCGGAGGCCGCCGACGTTCCGGGCGCGGTAGGATGGACCTCGAAGACTGCTTCTAGCAGTGTAGAGCCTCTTGACTGCAACCATTTCCGACTGTACCGGTAACCAAGCATGCGAATCTCGGCTTTCAGGGTCGTGCTTGCGCTCGCGACAGTGGTAATAATCGCAGCGATCGCGACGAACCGGTGGTCGCAGCCGGCTTGCACAGCATTGAACGGCCTCCGCACGTTGAGTGTCAAGCTCGACGGCCTCGCGCCGGGCAAAGTACGGTCCTTCTGTTACAGGGATCGAGTGGGCGAACGGCTGCGCTTTCTGCTAGCGCGGGATTCGAGCGGCAAGGTCCACGCGGTCTTCGACGCCTGCCAGCAATGCTACAAGTTTCATAAGGGCTACACTTGGTCTCATGGCTATTTGGTTTGCCGGTTGTGCGGTAATCGCTATCCGATCAAAAACGTAAAAGTGGGTGAGGCCTCTTGCGTCCCAGTCCCGCTTGCGAGCAAACTGGCCGGCGGCAAGGTCACGATCAAGGTGGCCGATGTGATGGCGGGACAGTGGCTCTTCTAAACGGGCGGCGCGGATGGTCAGCGGCAATTGCCGGAGCGTTAATAGCAGCGCTCTTGCTGGGTGGATTGCCGATGCTTTCCGGGGTAGCGGTGGAAAGCAGTCAGAGCGGGCCAGCCTTCACTTTGAACATCTGCCATCCGCTCCCCGGCTTGAACCATTCTTCGGGCTTTTCGCCAGTGCCGCTCAGCGGTGTGCCATCCGCCAACCGGCCGTTGCCGTGCGGCAGTGTATGCGAACCGCAAGCTTTGCCGGCGATTCGCACCGCCGAAACGCCCGATCCTCCTCCGCCGAAGTCCTTGGACTAACCAGCCTCGTTCCACAATATTGCGACTTCTCGACCGAGTGCACCGCGGGCGCTGCGATGGCGCACGCTGGCAGTCGTGGAAGTGCCCGTCAGGGGGCCATAGGCGGAGAAAATCATGTGGCGGTTTTGTGTGTCTGTTCTTCTGCTAGCTCTATTGATGCCTAAAACAAAAGCCTGGGCGCACGGCACGGTTGGCGACTACACGTTTCTCGAACCGATCGTAGCCGATGACGCCAATCCCAAAAACGAATTCGACATCCTGCGGCCTAACGAAACCTGGACCGCCGCCGGACGGCAGTTTGCGCTCGGCTTCTCGTTTGAAAAGGTAATTGTCCCGGCGCCGGCGTCCTATTCAAACGGAGTGCCGGGCGGCGGTTTGGTCAGCGTTGAGATCGGCAGCAACTGGCTCATTCAGTCACCCAAACAGGGTCCCGGAATGAGCGGTTTCGATGATTTGGAGATACTACCGAAGGTTGCCTTTCTCACCATACCCGAGCATGAGTTCAGGCTCTCGCTTGGCGCCAAGTTCATCCTGCCGACCGGCAATCCGTCGGTCGAGAGCCAAAACCATACCCAGCTCGGGCCGGAATTACTATGGGCCAAGGGCTTGGGTGACCTCCCACAAAACAGCCCTTTTGAGTATTTGCGCCCATTCGGCATTCAGGGCGACTTTGGCTACATCCCGGCGCTCGGCGGGCGCACCTGGCACGAAATGTTTGCCGATAACGTGATCGAGTATTCACTCCCCTATCTCAGCAACAACGTGCACGACATCGGCCTTAAGTGGCCGTTGCGTAACATGTATCCCTATGTCGAGTTCAACTACGACCAGCTCATCACCGGTCCTCCCGGCCAGACTTTTCCGCAAATCCTGATCACGCCGGGCCTCGCCTTCATGAACCATTATTTGGAGCTGAGTGTCGCGACCCAGTTCGCGCTCAACAATGCGACGGTGCCGAACAATCATGCGGCGGTCATCGGGCTGCTCGATCTGTTCATCGACGACATCGTCCCCGTCGTTAATTGGACACCATTTCAATGAGCAGGATTATCCCCCTCGCATGGCTTGCAATATTCGTCGTGATTGTCATTGCTCCGGGCGCGTCGACGGAGGCCTGGGCACATGCGTTTCCCACCAAAGAACGTCCGCTGGTCGGTTCCACCATCAATAAGCCGCCGTCCACAGTCACAATCTGGTACGACGCGCCGATCCAGCCCCTGTTCGCCAAGCTCGATGTACTCGACAGCGCCGGCCACCAGGAGGACACGGGTGCGCCAACGGTCGAAGACCATCAGCGGGCACTATCCGTCAAACTCAAGCCGCTGAAGCCCGGCAATTTCACGGTGAAGTGGGGCGTGGTTGCCGAGGATGGCCATCGCACCGAGGGTTCCTATGAATTCACCGTGGCCGGGTTTGATCCGTGACAATGTTACCGCGGGCCTTGGCCGTATGGCCCGTGCTGGCAGCCGAGATCCTGATATTTGGCACGGCGGTATTCGCCCGCTTCATCAGCCCCCGTGGAGATTCGCGCAATGCAGTGGCTCGGGCGCTAACGCTGCTATGGCGATGGCTTGTGGTGTTGATGGCACTGATGGCGCCAGTGGCGCTCCTGGTGTTCAGTTCAGACATGGCCAATATGGCTATCGAGCAAGTGCCGCCGTTTGTGCCGGAAGTAATTCGGCAGACTCATTTCGGCCATGTCTGGTCAATTGAATATGCCCTGGTGCTGGTGCTGCTCGTCGTGGCCTGGGTGCCGCTGCGAATCCCTACACGAACCTGGGCATTATTTGTATTAGCGGGCGCGCTGTTGTTGTTGCGTGCGTTCTCCGACCATGCGATCGACCAAGGTGTGCTCGCGGTGGTTATCTATTTGATTCACGAGGCTTCCGCCGGCCTTTGGATCGGCGCAATCTTGGGCCTGTGGTTTGCGATGGTGCGGGCACGGATGGACCGTGATTGGGAAATACGCGCGGCGCCCCGCGTTTCCCTGGTGGCCGAGGCCAGCGTCACGATTCTAATCTTGAGCGGAATTTACACCGCGTACTATATGCTGAACCGCAACCCTGGCGCGCTTATCCATTCCACCTACGGGCGAGTTTTGATCGTAAAAGTAGGTGCGGCAACAGTGGTGTGGCTCATCGGTGGCTACAATCGACTCGTGCTGGTTCCGACCGTTAACCAGGCCGCGTCTGGGCGGAGCCTGGTTCGCAATGTTGGAATCGAATCGGTCCTGCTGATTGGCGTCTTGTTCCTGGCAGCGTTGTTGGCGAATACCGCGCCCGCGCATTGAGACCGCCTACCATCAGAGGACCGGAATCAGGACGTCAAAGCCGATCATGAACATATAGTCAGTCTGATATTCACGCTTAGTTGCTGGAATTAACCCGCCCATCGAGCTGAACAGCGTCAGGCGGTTGTTGACGCCATAGGAAGCGCCAAGATTGAAGAGCCATTGCGCGGTGCCGTGGCCGGCGGTGGGAAGAGTTTCGCGCTGCTCGCCGAGCAGCGTCCATCGACGATTGAGAACGTAATAAAAGGCGGTGCCTAATTCAAAAGCGTTGGAGCTGGACTTTTGATGGAACTGCCAATCCCATGCAATTTCGCCGATTATGGTCAGCGGCCCGCGCTCGCGCGCGATATCGAGCGGCAGGTACATCGAATATGCGCCGTCGCCGAGTTCCTTCGAATCGGACGTGGTGGGAAGAGAAAACTGCGGGAAAATCGAAATCGATACGGGGCTCTGCAAACCCCATCGCGCTTGTGATTGCGGCGGGTGGCAGCGATACATGTCATCTATGGACGGTTGGTCGACGAAGCGCCATTTGGCGCCGACCCACGTATCGCCATAGCCGGCCGCGGTGCCGCCGCGTGTGGGGCCGGTGTTGACCGGCACGTCGTTGATGAAGCGGCCTTCGATACGATCAGTGATACCGTAGTCGAGTTCGACCAATGGCGCTGACATATACAATGAACGCTGCCATCCACTCCGTCCCCTGCCGGCGTCCAGATCGGCGTCGTACGCCACTGCGGCATCAAGCACACCGTAGCACGGGGAATAGGGATCGTCGGTCTCCAAGGGAAGCTGTCCAGCGGCCGACGCCAGCGGCAAATGAGAAGTGAAGGTGGCCAGAATGATGATCGTGCCTATGACTAAGCGAGCCGCCGCGCCGTGGGAGCGCACCGCGCAATCGTATAGCTCAAGTCCGGCAAAGTCCACTTGAGCCGAACCAGCGGGCTGATTTCATAAAGCAGGTTGCGCCTTTCTATGCCCTCGAAGGCGACAACACTGGAGTGTTACGACAGTTTCATTTAACCGCCTGCCGCGACAAAATCATTACTAACGAAGGGAGAACGCCAAGTTGGATTTCAATATACCCGCCGATATTCAGGCTTATCTTGTGGAACTGGACGAGTTCATCGAACGCGAGATCAAGCCGCTTGAACGCGAGAACGACAACATCCGTTTCTTCGACCATCGCCGCGAATGGGCACGCACCGATTTCGAACGTGGCGGCCTGCCGCGCCATGAATGGGAAGCTTTACTTGCCGAAATGCGTCGCCGCGCCGACCGCGCCGGACATTATCGTTTCGCCCTGCCGAAAGAATACGGCGGCAAGGACGGTTCGAACCTGGCGATGGCGATTATACGCGAGCATCTGGCGGCCAAGGGTCTTGGATTGCATAACGATTTGCAGAACGAAAGCTCGGTGGTAGGCAATCTGCCAACGGTGCTGATGTTCCGCGATTTCGGCACGCACGAGCAAAAGAACGAATTCATCCCGGGCATCCTCGACGGCTCAATCAGCATCGCCTTCGGCCTGACGGAGCCTAATCATGGCTCTGACGCGACCTGGATGGAGACGCGCGCGGTGCGCGAGGGTGACGGCTGGCGCATTTCAGGGGCGAAAATCTGGAACACCGGACTTCACGTCGCCACGCATGATTTTATATTCGCACGCACTGGCGGGCGGGACGGTGGAGCGAAAGGGATCACCTGCTTTATCGTGCCGACCAAGAGCGAGGGTTTCAAAATCGAAGAGTTCTTGTGGACCTTCAATATGCCGACCGACCATCCACGCATCTCGCTGAACAACGTCTATGTTCCGGCTGATGCGATCCTCGGCGATCCAGAAGACGGTTTGGCCGTCGCGCAGCATTTCGTTCATGAGAACCGCATTCGACAGGCGGCCTCATCGTTGGGGGCGGCGCAATATTGCATCAACGAGAGCGTGAAATACGCGCTCGAACGCAAGCCATTTGGACGTCCGCTGGCCTCCAACCAGGCGATTCAATGGCCCTTGGTCGAACTGCAGACGGAAGCCGCGATGTTGCGGGTGCTGATCCATAAGACGGCGTGGGAAATGGATCAAATGTCGAAACCGGAAGTTGCACTCAGACTCTCGGACAAAGTCTCGATGTGCAATTACCGGGCGAATCGGCTGGTGTGCGAAGCCGCCGATCGCGCCATGCAAGTCCACGGCGGCATCGGCTACTCGCGGCATAAGCCCTTCGAGCACATCTATCGCCATCATCGCCGCTACCGCATCACCGAAGGCGCCGAGGAAATCCAGATACGCAGAGTGGCGCAGATTTTGTTCGGCTTCGGACGGCGCAATCAATGAG
>JBOHWM010000519.1:0-6261 GCA_050736555.1 Binataceae bacterium (SeqCode) | reverse complement strand
CCGCGGCTGCGACCACCGGACCCGCCATCGGGCCGACTCCCACCTCATCGACGCCGGCGATCACCCGCATCCCTGAGCGCCAGAATCTACGCTCATATCGAAGATCGGGCCGTTTACTCAACTCGCGCCTGCCGACGGTTCAATTAATAAATTCGGGCGCCGCCAACTACTCACAGGACGATGTGCCAAATTTACAAACACTGCCGAACCGATTATGGAAAGTGCTGGCCAGTGGGGCAAATGCTCACGGCGATGCGCGACAAGATTATTCCACAAGCTAGCGGAGCCGACGCCAGGCGGAACGGATGAGGCCGAGCTAAGGAGGGAGTCTACGCCATGCGTTTGAATTGGCTTGGTTCAGGCCAGCCGTTTGGTGCGTGCCTGACGCAGAATTTCCGCGATTCGTTCCGGGTCCGGAATATCCAACAAGCGGATGATAAAATCGGCGCTGGCCGCGGAGGCCACAATCACGTCGCCTAAACCCAGCATCCGTTGCAAAAACCTGCGATCGACTTCGACTGACCGCACATCGGCCAATTCCAACTCCCGCCGGCGGGTTGAAAGCACGCCGCGCCGTTCTATCAGCCGCTCCGAAGTCAGGCTCCAAGCCAAATGACGCCGCACGATCGTTACGCTAAGGGCTGAAATGACCCCGAGCGCGATCAGTACCAGTCCCAATATCAACACCCCGCCGGCCGCGTCCGGCTGTTTCGGATTGGCACTCTCTCCGTAGGCGATGACCACGAGACCAACGACTATCAATATCACCACGCCGACCAGCTTATTGGTGAAATGCCACCATGACGGCAGGATACGCGTCAGCGCATACTCATGTTTCGCTTCGGGTCGCGGCAGCATCAGACGCGTGCCGCATCGCGCACAAAAAGCGACACGCGTAGCCGCTCCGAAACCGCATTGGGGACACCTCATCGCATCATTTTCGCGCAGTCCGCGCCTGCCGGGCGTGATGAGCAGCGATTATGGAGAAGCGTCCGGCGAGGGTCAATTCGTGATCTCCAAACAGCATTGACGCCCTTCGTCAATCTGCCGCGCAGTTTGTCGGAGTTGAGTAATGAAGCGCGAAATAAGCATGAAGCCACAGGCACGTTGAGCCTGCCTTGTCGATGCGCACGCTGGCGAAGACGGCCGCTTCATGTTAGGGATTCGCGCTATGAAATACGGATTATTCGGAATCAATACGGGACCATGCGCAAATCCGGAAAGTGCCGCGAAGATCGCGCGTGCGGCTGAGAACGCGGGCTTCGAAAGCTTATGGACCGGCGAGCATATCGTGTTGCCTGATCCGCAGGTGCCACCCTCGCCCGTGCCGGCCGATACGCCCTTCATCGACTCGGCCATCGCCTTATCCTACGTCGCCGCGCATACGCGAAGCCTTCGGTTGGGCACCGGCATCATTATCTTGCCGCAACGTAATCCGGCAGTGCTGGCGAAGGAACTGGCCTCGGTTGACGTGCTCTCCAATGGACGCCTCATCTTCGGCATCGGCATCGGCTATCTGCAGCCGGAGTTCGAGGCGCTCGGGGCGCCCTTCGACCACAAGGGACCGCGCAGCGAGGAATTCCTCGCCGCCATCATCGCGCTGTGGACGATGGAGAAGCCGGCCTATCACGGACAATTCGTTTCGTTCAGTGGAGTCAACGCGATGCCGCGGCCGGTTCAAAAGCCCCATCCAGAGATCGTTTTCGCCGGCCACACCAAACCCGCCTTCAGCCGTGCGGCGCGGCTGGCACATGGGTGGTACGGCTTCGCGCTAGACCTTGAGGGTACCAGCAAATGTATCGAGGGCTTGCGCGCCGCATGTCGCGCACAAGGCCGCCGTTTCGACGACCTTGAAATCAGCGTCACGCCTCGCGGCCGAATCGATCGTGAGGCCGCCAGGCGCTATGCGGAAGCAGGCGTACACCGTCTGACCTTGCTCCATCGCGGCAACGACGAGGCGGGGGTGCTGAAGTTCGTCGCTGAGGTTGAACGCGAGCTAATTGGGAAGGTGTAACTCGCTTGCACCCGCGGCGCCATCGATGATGAATCGCATCATGACGCGGCGATGGCTGCAGCTTCCTCAACCCGAGCGGCCACGCAGCTTCAATGCTCGGCCGAAGACTGTTGCACGTTTGCACAAGCCGCTAATCTCAGTCGGTATTCAAATCTACTTTAAGGGCCGGTGCTCGGGCGTTCGACTACGTTTCACGAGCGATGACCGCGCGCGAATGTATCGGTGCCGCACACACGTACCGATGACTGAATTATCGTCAGGCGCAAAGAACACGCAAAAATGTAACTCTGCGAAAGATTGTTACTCAAGCGCGGGCACTCGTTTTTGTATGTATTAGTTACAAACTTCAACAACGCGCTGGGAAGGGAAATGGTCGAAACTTGGAATTTTGACGCGTTCAAGACCCCGCAAGACGATTCCGACCCATTGTATTCTAGTCGGAACCGTTCCACATTGCAGTGTCGAAACAGGCTGTGATCACTTCCGCACAGCACTTTGATGCCCGAATATGCAAATTTATGTCACTTGGCAAAATATTGTCGGCAGAAAATTGCCAAAATTGATAGATTTAGTCGAAAAGGGCGCGTTTGCAGTCAATAGATGCGGTGGCACGAGCTCTGCTCTTTACCGATCAACTTGGTCGACGCAACGATTAAACTGCAGATTGGAGGTTGTTGCCGCATGAAATTGGATAACAGTCGTGTAATGACGGTGAAGGAGCTTTCCGACTATCTGAAGGTTCACCCCTCGACGGTCTACCGTCAGCTCAAACGCGGTCAGTTGCCGGCCTTCAAGGTTGGGAGCGATTGGCGCTTTAATGTCGAGTCTATTGACCGTTGGCGGCTTGAGCAGGACAATTTTGGCTTGGTTGAAAGCGACGGCCGTCAGTCCTGAACCTCGTCCAGCAATTTGAACGATTGATATCTAACCAATGCCCTCCGCCATCGTCGGCATGCCGCCCAAGTAGTCAAAGGTGAGTAGTCCGCGCGCCGGCTCAATACGCGCGATACGCACCATCACATGGGTAAGGCTGGCGATATTGGGGGCACCATGGAGTGTGCCTCGCACGGCGTAGGCGTCAAGCTCGGCACTTGCGCCGTCGCGTAGCACAATCGCCTCCAGCGGACGCTGCAGAGCGTGAGCTCGCAGGTGGCGTAAAGTCCAGTAACGCTTGGCGCGGCGCTCCAACTCACGGCCATCCACCTCGGCATTTTCGGAATTGGCGAGCACCTCCAACAGTTCTTCGGCTTGGTAAGGCGGCTGACCATTTTTGGACAACGCGCCGATAAGTTGCCGCTGTAGCACTAGATCCATGTAGCGCCGAATAGGCGAGCTGAGTTGAGCGTAATAGTCCAGTCCCACTCCCGCGTGAAATTCCGGATAGAGCGATAAGCGCGGTCGCTGATTGCCCGATTCACCACCGCTCCCAGGTTGTACGCGATAGATGATTGGAACGCGATTTTGTGCGGCGAAGCGTGCGGCGGCGTAATTACTCAGCACCATGAATTCGGCCACGAGTTGACGGCTCGGCGACGAGTTGTCGATGATCTTGAGCTCGACCTGTCCGTCAACCACTCTCAGTTTGATCTCGCGCCGCTGCATCAGTAACGCGCCCGCCGCACGACGGCGCTCGCGCAAACTCCGCGCGGCCTGGTCGAGCTGGCGCAACATGACCGCTTCCGGCGCCGTCGAGTTAACCTCACTTCCGCGCAGATATTCGTCGGTGCGTTCATAGGTCAGCCGCGCCGCCACACGGATGCGTGCGGGATACATGGTGCAGGCGACCAAGTCCCCGTGTTCCGATACCTGCACGTCGGTAGTCAGCACGTGGCGCCAATGGCCGGCGATTAGGCTGGCGCGATCACAGGCTATCGCGTCAGGCAACATACGCACGGTGGTCTGCGGCAAATACACGGTCGCCGCACGCGCGGCCGCTTCCTTGTCCATCGCACCGTCTTTGGCGACAAAATCCGACACCAGCGCAATATGTATACGCGCCCGGATGCCGCCGTCGGGCAATGATTCGCAGGACAATGCGTCATCAATTTCCAAGGTGTCGTCATCGTCGATAGTGACCGCGGCAATGTCATCTGAATCAGGACGGGCGGGCGCTCTAACCGCGTCGGCTTCCTCTTTGATCTCGTTGCTGAAGCGGCTCCTGATGCCGCCGATTAAAACGAAGCGCGGCCCCGGCGGTGCCTGGCCCAGCCGCTCAAGAACTTCATAAGCGGCCTCGGCCGGACCGATATCAGGCACCGCTGCCTCAAGCATCGCGGTGATTTCGCTATTGCGCGTGAAAGGATTTTCGAGATAACGCCTGAGTTCCGCGGCCAAAGGCCCACTCTGGTCGGCCGGCGGCTGGACGCCGCTCTCAAGGATCGCCCGCACCAGTTCGCGCGTTTTGCGTCCGCCTTCACTGCGTAACCGAATGCGCTCGTATTGCACCCGCAGACGTTCGACCTGCTCGGCACTGCGCGGGACAAATTGCATATGCCGCCGCACGAAATAGAGGCGGTCATTGAACAGCGCTTCCAGCATCACCGAGGTCGCGCTCGCCGTCGCGGCACCGAAAAACAGCTCGGCCATTTCCCCCGCGGTAAACCCGCGCGCCTGCTCGTGCACTACTTCCCACAACAGGTTGAGATCGAGCTCGCCGGCCAGCCGCTCGCGCTCGGCCTTTAGCGCTTCCAGCATCTGAGTTAGATTCTCGCGTGTGGCCTTGAGTTCGGGATGGCTCAGCAGGACCAGTTCACGAGCCACCGGATGCTCGCGTCCGTTTGGCCCTAGCAGCACCAATTGATCGCCTTGCTCACGCGTCACCAGAGCCGGGCGCAATTTGCCGTCCTCGAGGTACTCGACCAGCGCTTTCGCGAATTTATGGTTGGCCGCCATGTGTTGAGATCCATTTTGACCTCAGGCGGCGCGCAAGACTATATGAGGAACTGCGATGAGTGAAAGAATGTTGCAGCTCGAAATACCAGAGGAGTTATGGCGGGAGCTTACGCGTGTGACACGTTCGCTGGGCCTCGGCGAACCGCGTGAGGCCGCGCTAATCGCATTGGCCGATTGGGTCTCCCGCCGGCGTGCCGAGCTCGACGATCGCGATCCTGGCGAGCGCTATTTCGTCAACGAAGCGCTCGACGCGCTCGAAAATAAAAAATAGACGGCTCATGCGCCAGGGAGTTTGTCGTGAAATTTGGCCTCGCGATTATGCCGCAACATCCGCGTGACGACCCGCCGCTGAAGCGTTTTCGCCAAAGCGTCGAACAGACCATCCTCGCGCGCGACGCCGACTTTGACGCCATCACCTCCGGCCATCATTATCTCTCGCCCCCTTATCAGTCGCTGCATAAATCTGCCGTTGCTATGCCACCTCGCCGCCGACAGTGGCGAGATGCTCCTGATAGCTGGCATATTGTTGCCGCCGCTGCTGAATGCGGCGCAGGTTGCCGAGGAAATCGCGACCCTTGACATAATGAGCGGCGGACACGTCATCTTCGGCGTCGGGCTCGGCCAGGGCGGTTGAATTCGAGGCTTTCGGCGTCGATCCTCGTGACAAGGTTGCCCGCATGATCGAGTGACTGGAATTGATCAAGCGGCTGAGGACAACGTCACCTTCGGGGGCAAATTTTTTCGTTTACATCATGCCACCTCGACCATTCGTCCGTTGCAAACCCAGCATCCTCCTATCTGGATTGCCACGAACGCCGACGTTGCAGTCAAACGCATTGCTCGTCTGGGCTATGCCTGGATGGTGATCCGCACGCGGCAATGCCGACGCTCGAACGTCAATGGCTTCTGTATAAGGAAACGCTCGCGCGCCATGGCCATCCGCTGCCCGCGATGCGTCCGGCGGTTCAGGAACTGCATCTCGCGCCCACACGCGAAGAGGCAATCGCGGCGGCACGCCCGTTGCTCGAAGCCAAGTATGCCGCCGCCTACGCGCAATGGGGTCAGGATAAGGTGTTGCCAGGGAACGAATCCTTCCGGGTCGATTTCGACCAACTGGCGCGTGATCGTTTCATACTGGGCAATCCTGACGACGTGATTGACCAGTTGGAGCGGCGGGTCGAACGCCTCGAATGTAGTTTCTTTTGTTTCCGCGTCGGATGGCCCGCAATGGAGAACTACCAGCAGCTCAAAGTAATCGAATTGATGGGCGCCCAAGTCCTGCCATATTTTTATCGAAAATATGGGAGAAGCTGAAATAATTCTTGACACCGTCGGCATTCAAAGCGTCCCGTTCC
>JBOHWM010000518.1:0-2783 GCA_050736555.1 Binataceae bacterium (SeqCode) | reverse complement strand
GAGCGCAGGCGCTGTTCCTTCAGGCGAGCTTCGGCGGCGGATTCGGCGACCACGACGGCGATACCCGCGAGCAGCTTCACATGGCCGGGATCGCGGCCCTGATCGCGCAGCGCCGCCCGGATGCGGGCGACGCGAGGCGCGGCCGCGGCGATCGTTGGATAAGTTACGAATAGCGCCTCCCCGTGACGCGCGCCGAAACGCACACCGCGGCCGGATTGTCCCGCCTGAAACAGCAGCGGAGTGCGCTGCGGCGACGGTTCGCACATGTGCGGTCCGGCGACCTCGAACCAGGTGCCCTTATGATCAATCGCATGGACGCGGGCTGGATCGGTATGCATATCGCGCGCGCTGTCGCGCACAATCGCGCCGTCCTCCCAGCTTGCCTCCCACAATTTGTACACCACTTCCATATACTCCTCGGCGCGTTCATAGCGCTGGTCGTGGGATAGCAGCATGCCGAGGCCGTTGCGCGAGGCGCTGTTGAGGTACGATGTCACGATGTTCCAGCCGACGCGGCCACCGGTGAAATGGTCGAGTGAGGAGAACAGCTTGGCGGTATGGAACGGCGGATAATAGGCGGTGCTGTAGGTCGCGACGAAACCGAGATGGCGGGTCGCCTGGGCCAGGGCGGGAAACAGCACGGTCGGATCGTTGCCGGGAAACTGCACGGCATGGCGGATACCCGCCACCGCGTTGCCGCCATAGACGTCGTAGGCACCATGGACGTCGGCAAAGAACAGCGAGTCGAAGCATCCATGCTCGAGCAGTTGCGCGAGTTCAATCCAGTGATGGGTAAGGGTGTAGCCCTGCGAGGTGCGATCGCGCGGATTGCGGTACTGGCCGAAGGATTGCAAGGCCGCCGCACATTGATTGAAGGCATTGAGGTGAATCAGCTTTTTCATCACGCCACTCCGGATTTCGATCCATTTCCAGGCTATGCTACTTATCTAAATAGCCACTTCTGAGGTTTCCGCGATGGCGCACGATAGTCATAGACAGCAGACCCTCGCAATCCTGGTTGGTGGCGGCCCCGCCCCAGGCATCAACGGCGTGATCTCGTCCGCCGCGATTGAGGCGATTAACAGCGGCTTGCACGTGCTCGGCGTGTTCGACGGCTACAAGTGGCTGATCGAGGGCGATACCCTGCACGTAGTGGAGTTGAAGCTCGAACAGCTTACCCGGATCCATTTCAATGGCGGCTCCATCCTGCGCACTTCGCGGAGCAATCCGGCGCGCGACGAGCAAAGCCTCGACCGCACAATTCGCGCGCTGCTGCAACTGGACGTGAGCTATCTGCTTTGTATCGGCGGCGACGACACAACTTATGGCGCCGCCAAAATCGCCAAGCGCAGCCGCGGCCGGATTGGCGTGGCGACGGTGCCCAAGACCATCGACAACGATGTGCCATTGCCGGACAACGCGCCGACCTTCGGTTTCGAAACCGCGCGCGCGGTCGGCAGCATGATTATCGAATCGCTGATGGAGGACGCGCGTACCACCGGGCGTTGGTACCTGGCGGTCTCGATGGGACGCAAGTCGGGCTCGCTCGCGCTGAGCATGGGCAAATCGGCGGGCGCGACCCTTTCGATCATTCCCGAGGAATACGGCGGTGAAAAATACGACATCTCCATCGCGGTCGAAACGATCGTCGGTGCAATAATCAAGCGCCTTGCCTACGGCCATAACGACGGTGTCGCCGTGGTCGCCGAAGGGATCGCCGAACGGCTCGACACGGCACCGCTGCCCATGGTCAATTCCGAGCGCGACGCTTACGGCCATCTGCGTATCGCCGACATACCATTGGGAATGTTGTTGCGCGACAACGTGCGCGAGGTGCTGGGTGAACTTGGCATCGACGTGACCGTCGTGACCAAGGACATCGGCTACGAGTTGCGCTGCGCCAAGCCCGTGCCGTTCGACGCCGAGTACACCCGCACGCTGGGTTATGGCGCGGTTCGCTATCTGCTTAACGGCGGATCCGGCGCGCTTATCGCGATCAGCGGCGGGCGGGTGACACCGGTGAGCCTCGAGGAGTTGCTTGATCCGGCCACCGGGCGGATTCGGGTGCGCATGGTCGACACGCGCACCGAGTCTTACCAGGTCGCGCGCTCCTACATGATCCGGCTGGAGCCGTGGGATTTTGAGGAGCCGACACTCTCGCGGCTGGCGGCGCATACCAATCTTTCGGCCGACGGCTTCAAGGCGCGCTTTATGCCGACCGTGCTCGAGACCACGCCCGGCAGCTAAAGTACCTGCTTACAAATTGTCACCCTCGTTCAGATCGCGGCCCACTCGACCGTACATGTGGCCGCGTCATCCAACGCCGTTCCGGATAGCATTTTCTTCAAGCACGAGCCCCTTGATATTCTTTAATCGAGGCAGGCATCATGGACGTCCGCCATTTGGCCCTGATTTTATTCTGCGTTGTGATACTTCAAGCGGGTTGTGCGGAGCTTCCGCGAACGGCAAAATCCACACCACCTCCGTTACAGCCCAACCCCGCGTCTACGCCGATACCGTCAAGGACCAAACCGGCGGTTAATTTCAACTCCGCCAATCCCATCCCGCCCCAGCCAGGAAGGTAAAGTTCATTTCGCCACAATCGGCTACAATGCGAAGAACCGCGGTGATCTGATCATGGCAAAGGAGATCGAGCGCAAATTCCTGTTGAAAAATGACGCCTGGCGCGGATTCGGCGCCGGTGAAACATATCGCCAGGGCTATCTATCCACCGCGAAAACATGCACGGTTCGCGTCAGAATTATCGGCCATCGCGCGTATAT
>JBOHWM010000517.1:0-2446 GCA_050736555.1 Binataceae bacterium (SeqCode) | reverse complement strand
AAGTACGTTGAAATACCCACCGTCGCGGTAGTGCAGTTCCGCGGCGACAAACTATATAACGAGCATATCTATTGGGACCAGGCGACGGCCCTGGTGCAACTGGGTCTGCTCGACCCCAAGGGCTTGCCGGTAGTGGGAATCGAAACGGCAAACAAAGTGCGCGACGAGAAGCTACCTTTCAACACGCTAATACCTCGCAAATAGAGAAGACCCGGCGGGCATGATTAATCGGAAAGCGGCATTTTCAAGTGTTCGAAATATTCACTTCCCGGCGCAGGCGTTGAGAGGCTTCGTGAATTCGATTGCGGCATGAGTATTCGACGCCGTCTCGTGGCTGGTGGTGAGGAATTGCAGGCTGAACCAAAGCCGCGGGTCCGTCCAGACCTGGCGCACCGAAAACCCCGCCCGTCGTGCGAGTTCGGCGAAACCTTCCAACGTATACTTATATGAATGTTCGGTGACGATGGATTCGCCCGCTCGGAAAGCTACCGTTTCTCCATCGATATGAATAGCCTGATCGGCCAGACTGACTATATGCATTTCGATACGGCCATGAATTTCGTTGTATATGGCGCGATGGCGGAAATTGCCTGGCTTGAAATAGGCGTTCAACTCGCGATTGATACGTCGCAACAGATTGAGATTGAAAGCGGCCGTAACGCCTTCGGCGTCATTATAAGCGCGTTCGATCACGCTCTTTGACTTGCGCAGGTCGGCGCCGATAAGCAAACCGCCGTTGCGGCACAAGACCGCGATACGGCGCAAAAAATTCACTGTGTCGTCAGGTTCGAAATTGCCGATGGTTGAGCCCGGAAAAAACACCACGACCCGCCGCGGCTCCCTGGAAGGCGCCGGGAGTCGCATCGATTGAGTATAGTCGGCACGGACGGGCAACACCTCAAGGCGCGGATAATCGCGGCTCAGCACGGCGGCTCGGTCGAATAGTTGCTCGCGCGAAATATCGATTGGCATATACGCGATCGGGTCGTGCAAATGACTGAGCAGTTGGCGAACTTTGGCACCGTCGCCGCTGCCAAGTTCAATCAACATTGAATCCGACCCGCAGACGGCGCTGATTTCGTCGATGTGGCGTTCGATGATCCACATCTCGGTGCGGGTTGGGTAGTATTCTTCGAGCCGGCAGATGCGCTCAAAAAGCTCCGAGCCGCGTTGGTCATACAAAAATTTGCAAGGCAAAGTCTTTGGCTGGCGGCGCAGTCCCCACAGGACTTCCTTGCGGAAATTCGCCGCTTCCGAGTTATTTTGCGCGGATTGAGGAGGTTCTTCTCTCATAAACAGTCCTTGGCAAGCCGAATTCCGCTGAATTGCCAGCGTTTATCCGGAGCGAAGAAGTTCCGGTATGCCGGCCGCATATGGGAACGGGAGGTGGCGCAGGAACCGCCCCGTAATACGTACTGATTACACATGAACTTGCCATTGTATTCGCCGAGCGCGTCGCCGGATGCGCGGTAACCGGGATAAGGCGAATAGGCACTGCGCGTCCATTCCCAGACGTCGCCGAATACCTGATGCAGTTCATCTTTTGTGGCTGTATTACCCAGCGGCGCCGGGTGAAGTCGTTCCGACTCAACAAAATTGCCTCTCACGGGAAGCTCGGCGGCGGCGACCTCCCATTCGGCCTCGTCGGGCAGGCGCGCTCCCGACCAGCGCGCGTAGGCGTCGGCTTCAAAGTAACTGACGTGGCAGACTGGCTCGGCCGGCTCGATTTCCCGCATACCCGCGAGAGTGAACGAGCGCCAGCGCCCGTCGTCTTTATTCCAATAGAGTGGAGCGATCCACCCGTTCTCTTTTACCTGACGCCAACCATCTGATAGCCAGATTAACGGCTGTTCATAGCCGCCGTCTTCGATAAACTTCAGGTACTCGCCATTGGTCACGGGACGTGAAGCGAGCAAAAAAGGCTGAAGGAAGCGCTGATGGCGCGGACTCTCATTGTCGAAGGCGAACTCTTTGTCGAAGGCGAACCCATTGTCGTGATGCCCTATCCAGCCAAGGCCGCCCGCAAAATGAATCCACTCCAAGGCCGAATCACCGGCCGCCTTGTCACGCGCGCGCTCCTGGTAAACCGGGTAAAGTGGATTTTGCGCGAAGACATGTTTGATGTCAGTGAGGAGCAATTCCTGGTGTTGTTGTTCATGATGCAGTCCCAGCCACACGATCGGCGCAACTTCATGAAAATGGCGGTCGTCATGATCCGTCAATGATTCGATCATCCGCTCGTCAATCGCACGGCGGTAATCAAAGACTTCCGCGACGGTTGGCCGCGAAATCAATCCGCGCCGATCGCGGCAATGCATCGGGCCAACCGCGTTGTAGTACGAATTGAATAGATACTCATATGCGGAGTTGATACCGAGATAGCTGGGACGCGCTCGCTTGAGAACGAAGGTCTCGAAGAACCAGGTGGTATGGCCTAGATGCCATC
>JBOHWM010000516.1:0-2756 GCA_050736555.1 Binataceae bacterium (SeqCode) | reverse complement strand
GGATGATCACGTCCTTGCTGTAGAAGTAATTGAGCAAATCCTCGGTGGTCATCCCGAGCGCGCGCAACGGCACCGTGGCGGGAAACTTGCGCCGCCGATCAATCCGCACGTAGAGCACATCGCGCGGGTCGAATTCAAAATCGATCCAACTGCCGCGATAGGGAATGATGCGGGCCGAGAACAGCAGCTTGCCGGTGGAATGGGTGCGGCCCTTGTCGTGTTCGAAAAACACCCCGGGCGAACGATGGAGCTGCGAGACAATCACCCGCTCGGTGCCGTTCACCATGAAAGTGCCGTTGGACGTCATCAACGGAATTTCGCCGAAATAGACTTCCTGCTCCTTGACGTTCTTGATCGAACGATGGCCGCCTTCGACGTCCCAGATGACGAGCTGAATTTTGACTTTGAGCGGCGCCGCGTAGGTCATGCCGCGCTGATGGCATTCCTCGACGTCATACTTGGGCGTGCCAAGTTCGTAGCTGACGAATTCGAGCGACGCCGTTTCGTTGAAATCCTTGATCGGAAACACCGATTTGAACACCGCCTGCAGCCCCGTATCGGTGCGCTGGTCGGCGCTGACGTCGGCTTGTAAAAACTCTTCGTACGACCGCTTCTGGATCTCGATCAGGTTGGGGATGTCGATGATCTTCTTGATTTTGCCGAAGGAGCGGCGAAGGCGAAGGTTGCTGGTAACCTGCGACTGTTGAGCCATTTGTACCTCATCCGCCAGACGTCGCCGCCGAGGCGGCGGCCGCGCCGTCGTGAAGCAAGCTGAATAAAAAGGCGCGCGATAAGTCGCCGCGCGCCCCCCATTGCATTCTATTCAATCCAATCATGCATGCCGCTGGCACATCCGCGCCCTGGCGCGCAACTCACGCGCCGCGTCCCCTGGCCGGTAGCTATGCGCCAAAAAAATCCGCCGGCTCCTATTTCAGCTCGACCGCGCCCCCGACCTCTTCCAGTTTCTTCTTGACATCCTCCGCCTCGGCCTTGCTCACGCCTTCCTTAACCGCCTTGGGTGCGCCATCAACCAGATCTTTGGCTTCCTTCAGACCCAGTCCGGTAAGTTCACGCACGACCTTGATTACCTGGATCTTTTTGTCGCCGGCCGCCGTGAGCATCACGGTGAACTCATCTTTTTCGACCACTGGCGCAGCCGCCCCGCCGCCTGCCGCCGGTGCCGCCACCATCGCGACCGGAGCGGCCGCCGAAACTCCTAGCTCCTCCTCGAGTTCCTTCACCAAAGCCGCCGCCTCAAGTAGGCTCAGGTTCTTCAAATAGTCCTTTACCTGATCGCGGCTGAGCTGTGCTGCTTCTGACATCTTGGTCCCTTTCTCCTTGTCCGCATGCCGAGGTGGTGGAAGTGCCCCGCAAGCGGATGCTTTGCTGATTAAAATCGTCTGCCGATTAAAACTTGCCGACCCGCGGTTTAGGCACCTTCGCTCGCGGGCGTCGCCTGGCCGTCACCGCCCTGTTTTTTTGCGATCGCGTCGAGCACGCGCGCCATCGCGGAGCCCGGCTCGTTGAGCAAGCGCGCCAGCCTCGTGGCGGGCGCCTGCAGGAGCCCCAACAACTGCGCCATAATGATCGGCTTGGGTGGCATCGTCGCCAACGCCTGCACCTCGTCGGCAGTGATAGGCTTGCCGTCGAGCACACCCGCGCGGATTTTGAATTTATCGCCCAAGTCCCGGAATGAACTGACCGTTTTGGCCAATTCCACCGGGTCATCAAAGCTTAAGATTATACCCACCGGGCCGCCCAGACACTCGTCGAGGCGCTGATACCGTGTGTCCTTGATCGCACGCCGCACCAAGGTATTCTTCGCCACGCGAAATTCACCGCGCACCGCGCGCAACCGCCGGCGCATCTCGTCCGATTCGCCCGCCGTGATTCCTTTGTACTCGGAGACTAGCGCGATACGCGCGCGGCCGAAGCTTTCGGCCATCAGTTCGACAATCGCGCCCTTCTGTTCCTTTTTCATCGTTAAACGCAATTCGCGGTCTCGCCGCTGATTCAGTTAGGCCGCCGCCGCTTCGGCCCGTGCGGCGCCGGTATCAACTTTGATCCCCGGCCCCATCGTCGCCGCGACCGCCATGCTCTTGATGTAATTGCCCTTGGCGCTGGAGGGCTTCGAACGGACAATCGCGGCCAGCAGAGCTTGAGCGTTTTCCATCAGTTTTTGTTCGCCGAAGCTGATCTTGCCAATCCGGGCATGCACCACTCCGGCCTTGTCCACGCGATAATCGACCTTCCCGGCTTTTACTTCGGCGACCGCCTTGCCCACGTCGAAGGTGACGGTACCCACCCTCGGGTTGGGCATCAGGCCACGCGGGCCGAGGATTTTACCAATACGGCCGACCGCTCCCATGATGTCCGGGGTCGCGATGACGCGATCGAAGTCGAGCCAGCTTTCCTCCTGGATACGCTTGATGAGGTCTTCGCCGCCGACATATTCGGCACCGGCGTCGCGTGCCTCCTTCTCCTTCTCGCCCTTGGCCAGTACCAGCACGCGCGCCACCTTACCGGTACCATTAGGTAGCACCACGGTGCCGCGCACGTTCTGGTCGGCTTGGCGCGGATCGACATTGAGCCGCACCGCCATCTCGACCGTCTCATCAAACTTGGCCACTTTGGCGGCGATCACGAGCGCCAGCGCCTCTTCGAGCGCATAGCGCTTTTCATGATCGATCTTTTTGGCCGCTTCGCGATATTTCTTCCCTGCCATTTGCGTCCGCCCTGACAGCGTTATTCCGCGA
>JBOHWM010000515.1:0-4088 GCA_050736555.1 Binataceae bacterium (SeqCode) | reverse complement strand
GAATGACATAGGAGCGGCCGGATGGCTCCAGTCCAATTTGATCGTGTTAGGCATGGCGGCGCGATGGAGAACGCGGAAATCGCCAAGGTGCTTGACGAAATCGCCGATCTTCTGGAAATCGGCGGGGAAAATTTCTTCCGCGTGCGCGCCTATCGCAACGCCGCGCGGACCGTGCGCGACTTCCCTGGCAATGTCGCCGCGCTCGAACGCAAACAGCTTGGCCAGATGCCAGGAATCGGCGCCGGTCTCGCCGACAGTATCGCGACGCTGGTTGAAAGCGGCGATCTGCCTATACGTTCACAACTGCTGGCCACCTTTCCTCCAGGACTGCTCGAATTGCGCCACGTTCCCGGACTTGGCCCGAAACGTATTAAGCAAATCGCTCAGGAATTGCATATCCGTGACCGCGACGAACTTGAGGCCGCGCTCAGATCGGGGGCGCTCCGCACGCTGCGCGGTTTCGGCGCCAAAATGGAACAGCGCATCCTCGACGCGCTGACGCGCAAGCCGCCAGAGCCGCAGCGGCGCATATCATGGGCCGACGCGGCGCCGCTGGCGATGCGTATCCTGAAACATTTGAAAATCTGTCCCGCGATAGAACGGGCGAAAGCCGCCGGCAGTTTCCGCCGCCGGCGCGACACAGTCGGCGATTTGGATATCGTCGCGGTCTCGGGCGACGCCACGGCCGCGATGGCGCATTTCGCCAGCTTTCCCGAAATCGCGCAGTCACTCGGCGCGGGCGAAACCCGTACCAGCGTCATTTTGACAGTCGGCTTACAAGTCGATTTGCGCGTCATACCAGCGCGGAGTTGGGGCGCTGCCCTGCTCTACTTCACCGGCTCGCAGGCCCATTGCGTCCGCCTGCGGCGCCTCGCCCAGCTCAAGGGCATGCTGCTCAACGAATATGGGCTCTACCGCGGCGACGAGCTGGTCGCGGGTGCCACGGAAGAGGCGGTCTATGGCGCGCTCGGTCTCGAATGGATCGCGTCGGAATTACGCGAGGAGCGTGGTGAAGTCGAGGCCGCCCGCGACCATCGCTTGCCTCTTTTGCTGACGCGGGCCGATTTGCGCGGCGACCTGCATAGCCATTCGACCTATACCGACGGACGCGCCTCGATCGAAGAGATGGCGATAGCGGCGCGCGATCATGGCCTCGAATATTTCGCCCTGACCGACCATTCGCAACACCTCGCGATGGTCAAGGGATTGGATCCGGTCCGTCTGCGCGAGCAGTGGCGCGAAATTGACCAGGTGCGGGGGCGCGTCAGCGGTATCAAAATATTGCGCGGCATCGAAGTCGATATCATGGAGGATGGCACCCTCGATTTGCCCGACGAGGTGCTGGACGAACTCGATTGGGTCGTCGCCTCGGTTCATTACAAACTCAATCAGCCGGCCGATGAGATGACCCGCCGAATGGTTCGTGCGATGCAAAATCCCTATGTCGACGTGATCGGCCATCCGACCGGCCGCATCCTCAACCGGCGCGAACCGAGCGGCTTCGATCTCGACGAGGTGCTGCGTGTGGCGCGCGAAGAGGGGTGCGCGCTCGAGGTCAATTCGCAGCCGGACCGCCTCGATCTAACCGATATCGCGTGCCTGACGGCCAAACGCGCCGGCGTCAAACTGGTGGTGTCGAGTGATTCACATAGTCCGCGCGGCTTCGGCCTGCTCGAACATGGCGTCAACCAGGCGCGCCGAGGCTGGGTCGAAGCCAGTGACGTTCTGAACAGCCGCCCGCTTGAATCTCTACGTGTTCGCCGCGGATTTTCTTAACCTCGCCCAACGGCGGGAAACTCGCGAAGCGAGCGTTTAATCGTTGAGGTAATACTCGATGGTTGAGACCAGGCGCACCTTCTTGTCGATGGTACTCTGCTGATCGCCGTCGCGTGCGCCGTTCGAATCGCGGCTCATAATCTCGAAGACACCCTGATTGGCCTGCCGGATTTGACCCAGGCGGCTATGCGAGTCCTTGGCGAATTGCTCGGCCACCGCGCGCGCGCTCTTAGTGGCCTCCGCCAGCATCGCGGGCCGGACCGCGTTAAGCCCGGTAAAATAGTACTGCGGCGCCTGTGGATAGTTCTCGCCCAAAACCACGCCCTGCTTGATCAACTCTCCGGTATCCTGACTCGCCTTGCGAATACCCTCGACCTTGTTGGAACGGAGCTTGATCCCGCCCTTGATGATGAAGCGCTGATTGGGGTCGTTCTGATGCCGCTGGTAGGGGTTAGCGAAAGAATCGTTGACCGTGGTTGGCTGGATCTCGATTTCGTCAGGAGTAAAGCCGTGCGCGTGAGCGAAGGCCATCACCACCTGTTGAGCCTGGTCGAGCCGGGCGCTGGTCGAATTGATATCGGGGCCGGTCACCGCATAACTGATAACCCAGATACCGAGATTGGCTTTGACGTCGCGTTCGACCAATCCCTTGACCGTGACGAAGCGGTCGGCGGCGTGTGCGCGGAAAAATCCTTGTCCGATGAAATAGCCACCCAACGCAAGTCCAAGTCCGATAAGCACCCCGAGAATGACGGCGCTCGCGAGGGGGAATGACCGCTGCTCCATCGATATCTTTAACGCAAGTCGCGGATTCGTTTGCTCGACTGACTTTGACGCACGTCGCAGACTCCTGGTTCTGAACGCAACTCCATATCTCGGGCGCGACTCTCAGACTCGTTCGCTCGGCTTCGCTGCGCCTGCCGGAGGCGGGCGAGTCCGAGAACCTTCGGCCAGAGTCAGACTTGCCTGCTCGTTTCGCTTCGCTCCACTGGCGCGCTCGCCTTCACTTCGCTCCGCCTGCCGGCCCTATCAGTGCGACGAGTTATTGCCGCCCCGGTTTTCCACAGTGGCTATTATTTCATGCAGCGTGACCAGCTTGCGGACCAGGTAAGCACGCTTGCCGCGCGGTGTTTGCACCTCGATGTCGTCATCGCAGGCCTTGCCAATCAGGGCGCGGCCCAACGGCGACGATAGCGAGATACGATGTTGGCCGCCGTCAACTTCTTCCGGCACGACGATTTCATACTCAACCCGTCCGCCTTCGTCTAGATCTTCGAGTTCGACGCGGCTGCCCAGACCGACCGTATCATGCGGAATCGAATCGAGATTGATCATCGAGAGTTCGGCGATACGCGCTTCGAGATTGTTGAGCCGGGCGCGCAAAAATTCCTGGCGCTGTTTGGCCATCGCATATTCGGCGTTTTCGGATAAATCGCCATGGGCGCGCGCGCGCTCCAATTCTTTGGGCAAATCCACCATCAACTCGCGCTTGAGCGTCTCCAGTTCCTTGCGCAAGCGCTTTATTACAGGTAACTCAGCCATCGATAAAATCCCCGAATGCGGCCAGTATCCGGCCAAAGTTTAGCACGCGGGCACGGAACGGTCGCGCAAATTTACTTAATCGCGAAAAATTGTCGTCGTCCGCAGGCGACCTCGGTCGTTGCTAATCAGCCACAATCGATGTGAGGCTTCGATTAACTCCCGTCACGCTCTGGATTTTTTGTACGACAAGTTCACCCAGAGCGGACACGTCCGAGGCCTCGGCGATAGCAATAATATCGTGCGGTCCAGTCACCGCATGGGCCGCCGAGACGCCGCCAATCTGGCGCAGCTTGTTAGCCACCTCTTTGGCTTTGCCCGGCGAGGTGTCAATCAGGATAAACGCCTTGACCATTTGCCTTCCTCCGAGTGGAGAATGCGAATCGCGCTGCTGGAACGCCACGGCAATACGTGTCAGACGCGTCGCGGTCGCGAGGCCTTCTCAGGACGCTCAACGCGGCGGCGGCACCGGATTGCCCTGCGCGTCATAAGTATAAAATCCGCGCCCGGCCTTGCGTCCCAGGTACCCAGCATCAACGTACTTCTTGAGCAACGGGCAGGGACGATATTTGTCGTCGCCAAAGACCCGATGCATCACCTCCATAATTGCCAGGCAGGTGTCGAGACCGATCAGATCGGCGAGTTCGAGCGGGCCCATCGGCTGATTGGTGCCCAGCTTCATCGCCGTATCGATGTCGGTGACGCCACCCACTCCCTCGTACATCGTATAGAGCGCCTCGTTGATCATCGGCAGCAGGATGCGATTGACGATG
>JBOHWM010000514.1:0-5942 GCA_050736555.1 Binataceae bacterium (SeqCode) | reverse complement strand
CGCGCACCGTTTTTTGCGCTTCCTTGATACGAGCGGCGATATCGAGCAGATTTTCGCGCGTGCCGTTAACCTTCAAGACATGGCGGCGGTCTTCGGCGTCGGCCGCTTCCCTGAGCAGGTGCGACTTGGTGCGTCCGGTGGCCTCCTCGTAATGCATGACCACTCTTTGCGCGTCGTGCGCGCCGCGCAGGAGGTTGCGCATATTGTCGATCACCGCGTCCTGCAGGTGATGGGAGAGCTCAAGCCGGTGCAGCTCTTTTTTAACCGCGTCACGACATCGCAACAGGACCTTTTCGTACTTGGCCCGAGTCTGCTTGCTGACCGGTTTGGGACCGCGCAGCTTCTGCTCGAGTTCTTCGATTTTGGCGCGCGCCGATTTAAGCTTCTTGGCCGCAAGCAGGAGCTTTTTGAGTTGCTTTTCGTTGGCCTCCTGCCCGCGTTCCTCGTCGGTGTCCGACGACGCTTCCTCATTATCTTCGAAGACATCGCGCAGGTCGGCCTCTCCGGCTTCGACTCGGTCCGCCACTTCGACGACGAAATCGAGCGTCACCGGCGAGAGCAACACCTCGTCTTCGACTTCATTTTCGCCCGCTTCAATACGTTTGGCGATTTCCACTTCCTGCTCCCGCGAAAGCAGTTGGAAATTGCCCATCTCCTTAAGGTAAAGGCGGACCGGATCGGACGATTCGGTGAGTGAGTCGGCCGCGGCGGTCTCGACTGCCTCCTCCGGCTCCTCTTTGGCTTCACTCTCGAGATCCGAATCAGCGTTCTCGCTGGGGGCGTCGTCAAGCACCTTGATATCGAGGTCCTCGAAACTCTCCAGCGCGGCACGCAAATCGGTGGGTGAGGCGACATCCTGCGGCAGGAAATCGTTAACTTGCTCAAAAGTCAGATAACCCTGTTCGCGCCCGAGATCGACCAAACCCTGTAGGTCTTTCCCTTCGTACTTCTTCATGCTCTTACGCTTCCGTCTTGGCCCGGCTCACACCGAGCGGTGAGCGATATACTGCCGGACGGGTCAAAAACCGTTCCGGCGCAAGCCGCAGGCTACGCCATAATCGGCAGGTCCAAAGGTCATCAGCGTGGTAGAAGACACCAAAGCTGCATATCATAAGCAGGAGCCCGGCATAATTCCAAGCTCTCACGTGCTATCGGCAAGTCCGCTTGACCCTTGTTCTAATTATAATAACGATTTTTTTACCGGTAGGTTTCATTGCCCACGAGTACTCTCATGGGGGCCCGGAGAAATTATACTCAAAAAGCACGAGTTTGTCGCCAGACCTTTAAGAAGCTTGTATTTGAGGCCAGAAACTAGCCAATCCCGGATTTAGATTCTATTTGGTTGTCTTTCGCCGCATTTCGGTCAAAAACTCCGGCAAGGGGGAACCGGCGCGGCATCGGAGCCGTAATTGCTGATCCGCGCCGGAATTCTTCTCCTTAGCTTCGCCATTATTCTGACGGGCTCGGAGCTTTTCACGAACGGCGTCGAATGGGTCGGGCAGCGTCTGCAAATCGCCGAAGCGGCAGTTGGCAGCCTATTAGCGGCGGTCGGTACCGCCTTGCCAGAGACTTTGATCCCCGCCGTCGCATTGTTGCTGGACCGTAAAGGCAGCCAGGCGCATCAGGCGGTAGGTATCGGTGCGATAGTGGGCGCACCCCTGATGCTATCGACGGTTGCGCTGTTCGTAATGGGCTCGGCGGCGCTTTTGTTCCGCAAAAGGCGAAAACAGATCCCATTGCAAGTTTCGGGCAACGATGCCCGACGCGATCTGGTCTTTTTCATGCCGATCTTCCTCGTTTTGATTCTGCTCGGCTTTGGGCACCTAGCTCCGTTGACACGTCATGCGCTGGCGCTCGTGCTGCTGGCGATTTACGCCGCTTACGCGACCTTCATGTTACGCTTAAAGCGTGCCGAAGATGCGCGGCCGGAGCATGGACTTTACCTGGAATCGCTATTGCGCCGCGTCGCCCTTACTCCACGCCTGCCAGTGATACTGTTGCAGGTCGCGATCGGAGTGGCGGCGATTGTGACCGGCGCCATCGAATTCGTGGATCAGATTGTCACTTTTTCCCATTACGCCAATTTGAATCCCGGCGTGCTGTCGCTGATTCTAAGTCCGCTCGCCACAGAATTACCTGAAAAATACAACTCCGTGGTGTGGATTCGTGAACGCAAGGACCATCTGGCCTTGGCCAATATCACCGGCGCGATGGTATTCCAGTCGTGCATCCCGGTGGCCCTCGGGCTCGCTTTCACTCCATGGCATCTGAGTTCGGCCGAACTGCTGGCCGGTGCCATCGGCCTGATTTCGGCGACGCTCCTGTTCATCAACGTGCGCGATGGCGAATTGGGCACGCCGACCATGCTCATCGGTGGTGTCGGTTACGCTATCTTTCTGGGAGGGTTGATGGTGCTCGGCGTGGTGTAGGGGTGCGGAGAAATCATGCAGTGAATCGTTACGAGGAAATTCGGGCTCAGTTTTACGGTAACCGCCTGCTCTTCGGCGATCCGGCGAACGCCGGCGTGGTCGCGGTGGAAGTCGCCTCGGGCAATCAGGTTGAGGTATTCAAACGCCACGAGGGCGTGCTTAGGCGCGAACGTCGTCCCGTGCGGCTCTTCGCCCTGGTTTCCGAGCGCGTGACGCTCGAAGGCTTGCACGCGCCTCATCAGACGCTCGCGTTGGAGGGCGGCTTCCGCTTTTGCTATCTCGTCCTGTTCGACTCGATCGACGCGCTGGAAGCGGCTCGGCGCCATTTGCGGCGCGTTACGGGTGCGATGCCTGGTGCGCCGGACGCGCCCTATCTGATCCTGGCCGACCCCGTCGAGCAGCATCTAATGCTGACTGGAACGACCTATTTCGGCGGGATGCAATTCAGCGAACTATCACGTCTGCAGTTGGATATCGAAACCTATATCAGCGAGGGCTTCGAATTCCCCAGTGCCGCGCGTGAAGGCGATCGCGTGGTCGCAATCGCACTCACCGATTCGAGCGGCTTTGAGTGCGTACTTTCCGGCGCCACGATGGACGAGCCGGCGATGCTCCGCGAGTTCGTACGTATCGTCAGAGAGCGGGACCCCGATGTTATCGAGGGCCACAATCTTTTTCGTTTTGACCTGGAGTATCTGGAAACGCGCGCCCGCCGCCACGATATCAGGCTTGCGCTGGGGCGCGACGGCAGCGAGTTGCGCGCGCGCCCCTCGCGTTTGCGCATAGCGGAACGCACCATCGCGTATCGCCGCTATGATCTCTACGGCCGCGGCATCGTCGATACGTGGATTCTCGCCCAGCATTACGATATGGCCAGCCGCGAGCTCGAGGGCTTCGGCCTCAAGGAACTGGCGCGGCATTTCGACGTTGCCCGCGACGGCCGCGTGTACCTGGACGCCGCCCGCGTGAGCCATCATTTTGACAATAATCCCGACGAGCTGATGGCCTACGCTCTCGATGACACGCGCGAGGCGGGGGCGTTGGCGGAGGTGCTATCTCCAAGCTATTTCGTCCAGGCGCAGATTTTTCCGTACTCGTATCAGAACGTGATCCTGCGCGGGAATGCGACCAAGATTGACGCCTTGCTGATGCGCGCCTATCTTGCCGCGCGCCATTCGATTCCCAATCCCAACGCGCCCAGTGAGGTGGCCGGCGGCTATACCGAAGTGCGGCGATGCGGCGTCGCGCGTAACGTGCTCCATTGCGACGTCACCTCGCTGTATCCGTCGTTGATGCTGGAGGGTGGGCATGCCCCTGCCAACGATCGGCTCGGGGTGTTTTTGCGCATGCTCGCGGATTTGCGTAGTTTTCGCGTGCAGGCCAAAAGCGCGGTGCGCGAGCTTTCCGGTAATGAACGCCGCAATCTTGAAGCCCTGCAACAGACGTTCAAAATCCTGATCAATTCGTTTTATGGCTACCTGGGATTTTCGCTGGGCCATTTCAATGATTTTGCTCAAGCCAACACCGTCACGCGCCGCGGCCGCGACCTGATTCGGCATGCGATAGAAGAGTTGGAAGGGCACGGCGCGCATGTGATCGAGGTTGATACCGACGGTATCTATTTCGTCGCGCCCTTCGCGTTGGACGATGAGTCCGCCGCCAATCGCCTGATCGAGGAAATTTCGCGCGCGATGCCGGGTGGAATCCGGCTGGAAATCGACGGACGCTATCCAGCGATGTTCAGCTACAAAATGAAAAATTACGTGCTGATGGACGAGCGCGGCGAGTTGACGATTCGTGGCTCCGGCCTCAAATCGCGCGGCCTCGAACGGTTCCAACGCCGCTTCATGAAGGATTTCTTCGCTCTCATCCTGGCCGATCGCCGTGACGAAATTCCGCCCCTCTACCAGGATTACCAGGATCGGCTGGCACGTCACGCGATCGGCATCACGGAGCTGATGAAAACTGAAACGCTGCAGGACTCGCCCGAACGCTACCGTAATAAAATCGGGGGCGGACAACGTAACGTCGCCGCCGCCTACGAACTTGCGTTGCGGTCAGAGCGGCCATATCTCAGCGGCGATCAGGTGTCCTGGTATGTGAGCGGGCGCGGCGCCAATGTCAAAGTCGCGCACGCGGCGCGGATGGCCGCCGAGTACGACGCGCGCCGTCCCGACGAGAACGTCGAGTATTATCAGGCCAAGTTGACCGACTTGTACGAGAAATTCCGGCCGTTTGCCGAGCGCGCTGGCCTGTTTGCACCTGAAGAATTGGAAGCGCCCGCCGCTCCCGTTCAACAGGAGCTGTTTGCATTCGAGCCGGGCAAATAGCCGATGGCGCGGCAAGCGGATGGGAGGAGCTCGATAGCCTCACATATAATCGTGCCCGCTCTTTTCGGCCCGCGTACAATCCGACTACAATCGGCGCAGCCGGAGGCGAAATGTCATGGCTCAAGAAGAAAAGCGCGACCAACAGCTTGATTGGGGCAAGGTGAAGGAATTCGCCGGCGTAATGCTCAACGACCTCGGCGCGGCGATGCAAAGCGCACTCACCTATATCGGCGATCGCCTCGATATTTTCAGGGCGCTGGCGGAGGCCGGTCCGATCACTTGTGATGACCTCGCCGTCCGCACCGGCCTTAACCAACGTTATTTACGCGAATGGCTCGGCGCGATGACGGCTGCCAAATACCTGACGTATGACCCGGCGTCCCAGCGCTATACCATGCCGCCCGAGCACGCGATGATTCTGGCCAATGAGAACTCGCCGTTTTTTATGGGCGGCTTCATGCAGATGACGGTGCCCGAAATTTCCCTGGCGCCCAAGCTGATCGACGCCTTCCGCAGCGGCAAGGGTTTACCGCAAAGCGAGTATCCGCCGGAGGTGTTCGAGGCGATTGAGCGCGGCTCCGCACCGATGTATCAGCATCAGTTGCTGAAAAAGTGGCTGCCGTCGATGCCGCAAGTAGTCGAGTGTCTTAACCGCGGCGGCAGTGCGCTCGACGTCGGATGTGGCAGCGGCCGCGGCGCTATCACGATCGCGAAGGCTTTTCCCAACGCGCACGTCTTCGGCTACGACGCCCATCAGGGCTCGGTCGAGCGTGCGCGCGCCAATGCGCGGGCGGCCGGGGTCGGCGACCGCGCCACCTTCGAGGCTGTGGACTGTACGAGGCTTCCGGCTGAACAGTTCGATTTTATTTCAACCTTCGACGTGGTCCACGACTCGGTCGATCCGATTGCCCTGCTGCGCTCGATCCGCAACGCGGTCAAAGCCGATGGCACCTATCTGATGGTCGAAGTGAACGTCTCGCCCAATCTCGAGGACAATATCAATCCGATGGGACGCATGATGTATTCGGCCAGCACCTTGTATTGCATGACGGTATCGCTGGCCCATGGCGGCGCGGGAATCGGGGCATTGATGGGCGAGCCAAAGGCGCGTGAAATGTGCATGGAGGCGGGGTTTACGCGGTTCCGCCGCTTGCCGATCAAAGATGCCTTCTCAGTGCTGTAC
>JBOHWM010000513.1:0-4677 GCA_050736555.1 Binataceae bacterium (SeqCode) | reverse complement strand
ATGTTAACCACGCCGTCGGGAAACTGCGCATCGAGCACCAACTGACCGAAGCGCAGCGCCGGCAAGGGGGTCTGTTCGGCCGGTTTCAGAATCACCGTGTTGCCACAGGCCAGCGCCGGCGCCACTTTCCACGCGATCATGGAAAGCGGGCTGTTCCAGGGAATGATTTGTCCGCACACGCCAACGGGCTGGCGCAGGGTGTAGTTGAACAAATCCGCTTCGGAAGGGTTGGTCTCGCCGTAAATCTTGGTGGCCCAGCCGGCGTAGTAGATGAACACCTCGATGGCCCGCGCCACTTCGGCGCTCGCCTCATGGATGGGCTTGCCGTTGTCGAGTGAAATCAGGTTGGCTAATTCGGTCGCGTGTTCCTCCAACAGTTGCGCAAGTCTGAGCAGATAACGGGTGCGTTCATGCGGCCGCATGTGCTGCCATGGCCCTTGTTCGAGCGCGTGCCGCGCGGCGTCGACCGCTTCATCCACATCGGCCACCTCGCCTTCGCCAACTATCGCCAGGACTTCCTCGGTAGCCGGATTGAGGGTCCGAAAGGTTTTGCCTGATTTCGATGCCACCCAGCGTCCATCTATCAGCAATTGTTTCGGTACGGACGCGACCAGCGCGGACGTTAAATCGATTCGCGGCCTGGCTGGTGTTGGTACGTTCGCCAATGACGTTTCCATCGCAGTTTAAACCTCGGCACTCATTCGTTCAGGCCCCACTTGGCCTTATTAGCCGCCACCTGCTCGGGTGTGGGGCCGGGCTTCTCTTCGAAGCTTTTCACCTTGAATTGGTCAGCCATTTCGGTGGTGGCGGCGTTGAGCGCGATATCGCTTTGAAACAGCTTCGGCACCGCGGGCTCCTCATAGATGGCCTGCCACGGACACTCAGGTTCGCAAGCGCCGCAATCGATGCACTCGTCGGGGTTGATGTAGAGCTGATTGGGAAAGTGCCCGTGGTCGTCGCCGGCGTATTCATAGATGCAGTCCACCGGACAGACACTGACACAGCCGGTATCAAGACAATCGATGCAAAGCCGCGTAATTACCCAAGGCATTGGCCGCTACCCATTAGCTTGCGCAACTCCAGAATTTCAGTAACGAATCCACCGTACTAATTGGTTTTGCCGATGCGCACGCGCCACACTTCGGGACCTTGTTCGAGATAATCCCACGAAAAGCGCCCGGTCCATTCAGCCTGCAACTGGTAATAGAGCGGCTTGGGGTCGTGATCATTCACCAGCACGAACGCATCGCCCGGGCTGAGCTTCTCGAAGCTTCCGAAGATCAACGGATGCCGTTCGCGCGGTGAAGTCTCACGCACATCCAGAATGTTCTCGCTCGCCATTTTTATCTCCTCTTTGTAGGTTGCGTGCACTCTGCCGAGCAGTGCCCGCTGCTCGCTCTCGGCCATATGCCGCTCGAACAGCGGCAGATAGACTTTCTCTTCCTTGGCCAGATGGAGCTGCACGATCGCTTCGAGCTCGACCGCGAGCCGCCGCAGCAGGTTTTCGCGCGCGGCCCGCTCCCCGGCGGTGGCCAGCATCATGCCGTCGCGCAGCCGCGCGATCCGCTCGGCGTAATCGGTGATGAACTCGTGGTCGACCGCCATGGTCGCGGTCGGACGCCCATGTTCCTTGATGAGCGCGTCGAGCACTGAATAAAGATGGCGTTCCTCGCTGCGCGCGTGCGGCAACAGTTCGCCCTTCAAAAACGCGACCAAGCCGGCGGCGTCGGCGCGCCGCGTGACCAGCGCGTCAACCTGTTCGCGCATCGTGTCCTGGAGCACCCGATGATGATTGTGGATGGCTTCTCGTAACGGACCCATGACCACTCCTCCTTTTGCTTTTTCCACGGCACTTCGCATTGATTCAGGCATCTCGCGAGCCCCGCACTATCTCATCAACTGCATCAGCCCGCCGGGGGTCGAATAGCGGCTGATGTCGTTATACTGCGCCGGCGCGGCGCCGTTGATGACGATGTCATGGCCCTTGGCGTCGGCACCGAAAATATGACTGGCGTGCTCGTTCTGCAGATCCCAGTATTGCTCGATATAACGGCCCCACTCGTAGGCGCACCCTGCGGCTGTCGACCTCGGCGCGCTGCGCGCTCCACTGCTCGACAGTGACATGGCGCACGACGATCAAGTCGCTGTTGAAATGCCTCATCATTGGTCGCCATGAAGATGTATTTATAATACTTCTTTGAAACGAGTCAATCAGCCTTTCGCGTTTCCCGGCCAATCCCCGCCCTCGGCGACTGAATTAAAAACGCGAACGTCCCGCGCCGCCGGAGTCAGCCAGCTTGCGGCGGCCGGCCGGCAAAGCCAGAGAGATCATGCTGTTTGCCAGTTCGCGAAACGAAAAAATCTCGTCTCCGAAAGCGCGCGCCAAATCACCAAACCGGGGCCGGCGCATGGACCTCTTGCGATTCGACCTTTTCTTTCCCGCGCGAATTAATATTGGCGGCGGCGGTGTTCCGCTGGACACGCGGAGCTCAGACCGGGGCCGGCGGCGGGTTAATTCGGCGTGCGCCACGACTACGCGCGGGGCCAAAAAGCTGGCGCGCCAATTGCCCGCGCTGTTCGAGTAAATCGGCCAGTGTGTGGCGGTCGAGCACCGCGATAAAGGCTTGGAACGCCTCGCTCAGGATATCGGGCAGATGACAGGCGCCGCTGATCACACAGCGATTGCCGATGCGGAAGCATTCCACCGGTTTGAAGGGTCCTTCCAGGTGCCGCACGACGGCGCCGATATTGATGTCCTTGGGATGCTTGGCCAGAGCCAGCCCTCCACCTTTGCCACGATAGGTGCGGACGAAGCCGCCCTTGGCCAGTCCGTGGACGACCTTCATCAGGTGGTTCTCGGAAATTCCGTAGTGCTTGGCGATCTCGGAGATCAGACAGAGCCGGTCCTGGCGCAAACCCGCATACACCAGCACGCGCAACCCGTAATCAGTGTAATAGGTCAGTTCCACGGCCTCCTCCAATGGAGTGTTTCATTTCCGCCCCATTCTCTCCGGCGCGCGCTTGGCATCACCGCGGCGGAAAGCCTTGATCCAAGCCGTGCCGCTTGATCGGCGCTAAAAGATATCTCTAAAATACCGCTACCGCTACCGACGCGACAAGCCGAACGGAACAGAGATGGCCACGATTCGGAATCATATTCGAAAGCGGCGGCGCGGCCCCTCCAGTTCGATCCCGCCCAGGCTCCTTTCTCAGCATGACGGCCGGCTCGACTCGATTCTGGATGTCTTGCTCGGCCATGGCATTCCGCTCGAACATGCCTGCGGCGGCAACTGCGCCTGCACCACCTGCCACGTCATCGTCAAAGCTGGTTTCAAGCTTCTCTCCGAGGCCTCCGAAGAGGAAGAAGACCTGCTCGACAAAGCCCCTGGACTCACTCCCACTTCACGCCTCGGCTGCCAGGCGGTGATAGAAGATCCTGACGCGGAAATCATCGTGATCATTCCGCGTTACACCATCAACCGGACCGGCGTGACTTCAGGGCGCCAGCCAAAGGAGGAACTCGCATGACCTCGAAGGAACAGTTCGCGGGGCTTTTCAAGGATGAGCATCCGCGCCATTCGCGACGCGCTGCCCAACCTCATCCAGGCCTTTCGCAACCGCGACCCGATAAACGTCCGCCTCTTCCTTGAGCGAGTGGCCGCGCTTTCCGGGGCGCACTTCCGCTACGAGGAGGAAGCTTTCTATCCCACCCTCATAGATTTGCTCGATGACGAACAATTGAACTCTGCTTAAGGATGCAGCTGGTCTGAGCGCTTCGGCCGCCACCCGCGCGCTCGCCTGACCGGACCGAGGCGCAATTCCCGGTTGGGTTACTGGGATGCCGCGAGATCCGCGCCTCTACACTTCGCCGTAGACCCCCGCTATGACCACGGCGATAACCAGCAAACTCAGCACCAATAGTACCCAATGTAACGCCTCGATTCGGGCCAGCGCCGCCGCCGGGTCGGTCGCAAGTGTTCGTTCCATACGCGGCCCCACCACCAGCGGCTCCATCACGAACAACATCAGCCCAAAAATCACCCACAGCGCCACCATCGCGTGCATCCACCAGTAACGGCCCTGAGTGAATCGCGCCCACGCATCGAGCGCGTAAAGCATATAGACGCCACTCAGGCCAACCACGAGCCAGGCAACCCGTGCTTGCGGACGGAAGCGGCGCTCCACCTGCTGGAATAACGCGATCTTGCGCTCGGCGGAGTCGGCGTGCCGCATCGCCGGGAACATGATGGTGGTAATCGCCGCGATGCCGCCGATCCACACCACAATCGCCAGCACGTGCAGCACGCGTGCGACCACGAACCAGCTATACATCACCTAACGCGCCGCCCCGCCGAATGCGCCCTCGCCAAACCGCCCGGCAATGCCACCAAGCTGCGATGTCCTAAGCGGCCTCCGTTCACTCATATGCTTCGCTTCAACACGGTTGTATCGTTCTGGTCGATCCATTGCCCGCCATCGTCCGCCCAGCGCAGCAGAGCTCGCTGATCAAGCAGTCGGCCACTCACCATGGTCACCGCGGGCCTGATTACCCCGAGACGTTCAGTGTGTTCAGCAATTGCGCGAAGTGTTGAACTCGCAAGAATGCGCCCGACGGATTGCGAATGATATTCAATTGCCACGACGTCAGCTCCATGCCTGATTAGTTCGGTTCATCCC
>JBOHWM010000512.1:0-2928 GCA_050736555.1 Binataceae bacterium (SeqCode) | reverse complement strand
CCTGACGTACAGTATGCGGGTCGGGGCTGAGTTCTGGAGCGCGCGTGACGACGGGGCTGAGCCACGCGAGTAAAGCATGGCCAACGTCCACCGCTTCATGCTTGCGGAGAAGCTCGCCGCGAACGCTGAATTGCGCTCTTAGGCGGGTGAGTTTTCCACTCTTGACTTCGTAGGTAAGAAAATCGGCACCGTCGGTGGCGACCCCGACATAGCGATGACCGGTCTCCACCTCCCGCTGTTTGAGATAACGGCCAAGCTCTTCTTCAGCATCTGCCACTTCGTTGCGCAGGTCGCTCTTGAATTCAAAGACGGTGCGGCCAAGCAGCGCGTCGGCTCTGCCGTGCACTTCTGGCAGCTTAAACTCGTGCTTTATCTGACTTGCCGGTGCGCCTAGCCCAAGGATCAGTAATGCTTGAATAGTGGAGCGGAGCGATTCGTGACCTGGCCGGCCAGAGAGCGATTTGATCAGCTCGCGAAGCTCGTCGTCTGATAACGGCAACCCCCGTCCCCCTCCCTTAGTGCAGCATTAGCAACAACTCGTCTATATCATCGCCTGAAACCAAAAGCCTAAAGAGAGCGGCCCAAGGCGTTGGCGAGCGGAGCCAACGACTCCATCAACGCTAGGAAGCGTTTCGGTTTGAGTTGCTGCGGTCCATCGGAAAGCGCCTTTTGCGGCTCCGGATGCACTTCTATCAGCAGGCCGTCAGCGCCCGCCGCAATCGACGCCAATGCCATCGGCGTGACTAGCGACCAGATACCGGTGCCATGGCTGGGATCAACAATCACTGGCAGATGAGTCCATTCCTTGAGCAACGGCACCGCGTTCAAATCCAGCGTATTGCGGGTCGCGGTCTCGAAAGTGCGGATGCCGCGCTCGCATAGCACCACGTTGGGATTGCCTTCCGACAAAATGTATTCCGCCGCCATCACGAACTCTTCAAGGCGCGTCGACATGCCGCGCTTGAGCAGCACCGGTTTGCGGATTTTGCCGAGCCTGCGCAGCAACGAAAAGTTCTGCGCGTTGCGAGCGCCGACCTGCAGCATATCGGCGTGAGCGGCAACCTCGTCGATATCGTGGGCGTCCATGATTTCGGTCACGACCGGCAAGGACTGATGGCGGCCGGCATCCTCCAGCAGGCGCAGTCCCTCGTTTTCCATTCCCTGAAATGAGTAGGGCGAGGTACGCGGCTTGTAAGCCCCGCCGCGCAGCAGATGGGCCCCGGCACTCTTGACCGCGGCGGCCGCGCGCTCAACCTGATCGCGGCTTTCGACCGCGCATGGTCCCGCCATCACCGCCAGCCGCTGTCCGCCGATTTTCACGCCGCCAACATCGATGATCGAGCCTTCGGGACGTACCTCGCGGCTGGCTAGCTTGAACGACTTCAGCACCGGCATCACGCGCTCGACGCCGGCGACCGATTCCAGATGCTGAAGCGAATGGGTCTCGCCTCGTTCTTCGCCTACGCAGGCGACAACGGTGCGTTCCACTCCGCGGATGACATGCGCGCGGTATTCAAGTTGCTCGACCATCCGGACGACGCTTCCAAGCTCGGCTTCGGTGGCTTGCGCCTTCATTACGACGATCACGATTTCTGCCCTGCCCCGCTTTGCCTAAAGAACCTTTTGCGGCAAATTCGTTGAATATAAGTTACCGTCGCCATAGTATAAGGAAAAGCGCTCGTAAACATCGGCGAACTTTGGATGAATTGGGTTCGCTTGCGAGCGTGGACGGCAAGCCGCGTGAGCCGGAATGCCCGGTAGCGCAGGAAGTAACGATGTCCGCATCACCGCCGAGAAGCCTCAACCTCGTCCATACCTCCGACGTACATCTCGAGAGCGATACGTTCGGCTCGGGCAGTTCGGGAGATATTTTCCGCGAACGGGTCCGCCGCGCTTTTAGCGGAGTGATCGATCTCGCGAACCATCGCAACGCCGATCTTCTGCTGATCGTCGGAGATCTGTTCGACTCGAGCCGTGTCAGCGAATCGTCACTGGGTTTCGCGCTGAGCGAGATGGGGCGTGCGCGGATGCCGGTCGTGATGATCCCGGGCAATCATGACGCACATGATGAACGCTCGATTTACGCCAGGCTCGCGCCCGAGGCGTTGCCTCCCAACCTCCATCTCATCCTGGAGCCCGCCGGACGCGTCGTCGAGTTTCCACAATTGGCCACGCGCGTATGGGGTCGTGCGCTAATTGAGCATTCGCCTGACTACCGGCCTTTGTCAGGAGTGCCGAAGCCGCTGCCTGAATACTGGAATATCGCGCTCGCGCACGGCTTTTTCACCGAGGATGAGCAAACCAACCGCTCCTCGCCAATCACACCGGCGGAAATCGCGTCGAGCGACTACGACTATATTGCGCTCGGCCATATCCACGTCTTTGGCGACGTATCGCAGGGTCAAACCCGCGCGTTCTATAGCGGCACGCCGGCGCCCCTGTACGCCAGCTCAGAGGCGGGCTGGGTGGCGTGCGTGAGCTGTGTTCCCGGCGAACCGTTGGCGGTTGAGCGGGTGATGGTCCCCTGAACAGCATCCCGTGATGGCGACGGGAAGAGCACTCGCGCCGCTAGAAATCCCTTGCACCAACGACCGTCCTCAGATTGTGCTAATGACGTCGGCCGCCGCGAACCTTGAATCGCATCGGCGTGAGTTCAGGGAACAAACCGAGGACGCGTTGCCGCACCCGTTCGAAGCTTAAGGTATCGAAGGGCGTGACGAGATAATCAATTGCGCCTTCCTCAAGGAATGACTGACGCACGTCCTTGGCCGCGACTGAACTAACCACCAGGATGGCCGCGCCGGGCTTTTCCGCACGCATCATGCGGAATAAATAAAGCGGCGTAATGCCACCGGTTGGTGCCACCCCGATATCGAATGTCACCAGTGTGGGGCGAACGGTTCTGAACAGATCCAGCGCCTGCAAGGC
>JBOHWM010000511.1:0-2571 GCA_050736555.1 Binataceae bacterium (SeqCode) | reverse complement strand
TCCGAGAGCCCCGGTCACATAGATCCCATCTCCAGGTTGAGCGCCGGAGCGGCGCATCCCGCAGCCGGCGGCCGCGCTGCCCAGCAGCACCATATCGGCCATAGCCAGGCCCCTTCGCGCATCGTGGCCGCGCGCGGGAGATTGGGCGATATCTCCGCCCGCTAGAGGCACCGAGTAGCGAAGAGCCAGCGCCAGCAAGCCATCGAAGAAGCGCTCCATCCATCGCCCGCGCAACTCAGGCGGCAAGGCGAGCGACAGCAGAGCGGCCTCCGGCCGGGCTCCCATCGCTGCCAGATCGCTCAATCCCCGCGCCAGGCATCGGTGGCCTATACTCTCAGGCGGATGCCAATCCCGCCGGAAATGAACATTCTCCAGGGAGAGATCGGTGGTAATCAGCAGTTCTTCCCCTCGTGCGGGTTTTATGATTGCGCAGTCGTCTCCGATGCCTAAAGTCAGCAGGCGGCTCTTAATTGGGAGCTCTCGCGCCCGGACCGATCACTACGAAAGTGCAAAAGGTTTTTCATGACGCGCTGCACGGCCGCGACCATCGCTACAGTTCGTGGCTTTACCATGTTTAACCAGGCGTACACGCAATAAAACGTACCTTTGGAAAATTCGGAACAAGCAACCGGATGAGGTTACTGCCACCAGCCGTCTTGGTCGTCGCCGTCGCCGGCGCGCTGTTGTTTATTCTGTTGCGGCCCCGGAGCGCGCAGGCGGCGCCCCTGTCGGTGGGAGCGCCAGCCCCTGATTTTATTGCCCAGGCGATAACGGCGGGCCAAGCCATCCCGGTTCACCTGAGCGACTATCGCGGCCGACAGGTGGTACTCTACTTTTATCCGAAAGACAATACGCCCGGATGCAGCCGGGAGGCATGCGCTTTTCGCGACGGCTATGCGATATTTCAACAGGCCGGGATTACGGTACTCGGATGCAGTATCGATTCGGCCGACGCGCACGCCAGGTTCATCAAAAAGTACGGCTTGCCGTTTCCGTTGCTGCTCGATCCGGATCACAAAATTGCCAAGGTCTATCATGCTGATAACGGCATTCCAATTCTTGGACTGGACAAACGTCTCACCTACGTGATTGGCGCCGACGGGACGATTGAAAAGGTCTATCCCGAGGTGGATCCGGCGACCAATGCGCGCGAAATAATTCACGATCTCGGCGCGGACAGACCACATCCGGCTGTCACCACTTCACCCGCGCCGCCAATCGGCTCAGCGGAAGCGCCGCCGCAACCCGCGGGAATACGCCGCGCTCCGGCAAAGCCCGCCACCCCTGACGGTTCAGGCAACAACGACATCGAATAGCTTTGTGCGAGAACTCAGGTGCCGATAACGTCGCGCGGTGAGTAACCCAGGCTGACCGCCATCATCACGGTTGCCGCCGCGACCATCTCGGCATCGGTGGCGGCGGCAATCAAAGCTGTTATCCGCTTCACGTGGAACGCGACCGTGTCGCCGTCGGAGCCGCCCGCACAGCCAAGTCCGTCGGGGTCGAAGATCGCGTCAATCAGCGGATTCACTTCGAATTCGGATTCGCGTAAGGCTTCACGTACCGCGCGTCGCCAGAATTCGCGCGGCTCGGCCCGGTCGAAATCCGCCAACTCATCGACGCGCCGTCGCATGATCGGCAGCAGGCGCGCATATGGTGTATTCATTTCGAGATACTCGGGCACGCCTTGTGCCACGAGAAACTCCGCGACGGTTGCGCTCTTGCCGTAAACGCCGAGCGAGCCTGGTTCGGGCTTTAATCTTACGAAGCGTTCGACCACGCCGGGTGTGCCATCGGTGGCGTCATCGCGTTCAAGTCCCAGCGGATAAATCCGGCATGCGAGCGGACGCCCAAGATGCAACGTGCAACGTCCTTCTTCGAGCGCGAGACAGCCGCCGTCCGGCCCGAATTTGAGCAGCGAGCCGCGCCGGGTGGTGAAGCGTGCCACTGCCTCTCCGGTGCTGATTCCGGCCGCACGCGCGATACGCAGTACGTCCCACGGCGACAGCGTGATCACCTGGTCGTGGCAGCACAGCCCGCATTGGTTACACGTATAAGAAAATCGGCTATCGCGCTTCATCCGCCCTCAATCATCCCAAGTATTAGCGCTGGTTGGCGAGACACTCGCGTGGATCAATCTTCCACGAATGGCCGGATTCATTTCGTGAGGCTACCTAAAATTGCCTGAGTCCGGTAGCATCGAGTCGAAACCGAACTCAAATCGCGGAGCGTTTGCTGATGGACTTCAATTACTCCCCGGAACAGGAATCCTATCGCACCCAGGTGCGTGCGTGGCTGGAGACGAATCAACCGCCGCCGCTTACCGCCACCGAAAAAGAGCACGTGAACGAGGACCTGCTGTGGGAGCGCAACAAGAAGTGGCACAAGAAGCTCTATGCGGGTGGTTGGATTGGGCTCAACTGGCCCAAGGAGTACGGCGGCCATGGCGCCAGCTTCATTGAACAGGTGATTTTCCAACAGGAGCTCGCGCGCCTGGGCCTGCCAATGGGCATCAACGTGCTCGGCATCATCATGACCGGCCCGGCCTTGATGCAATGGGGAACCGAAGAG
>JBOHWM010000510.1:0-7652 GCA_050736555.1 Binataceae bacterium (SeqCode) | reverse complement strand
GAACAGATCCAGCGCCTGCAAGGTATTTCCCGCTTCGGCGATTACTTCACAGCCAATACATTCGAGATGATGCCGCAGCACATCACGAACCGAAATCGTATCGTCCACCATCAGCACACGTGCCGGCATTAGCACCATCTCTTGCCACTGCTCCGCCTCCCCCGCTTGTTTAATCAACACCGCCGCTTCTCCTCAGTGGGTTTGACAGCAACCAAGCGGCAACTGATGGGCCATTCGAATAGGCAGGGATTAGCTGATGATTGCGTATTTTGGCCTATCTATGGCAATCAGTCGTAGCTCCCCTTCAATGGAGGGCGTCGCAAATGACTACAAGCCGTTTGTGGATGTGCGTCGCTGCTACAGCACGACGTTGACATGACGTGCGCTATACTCGCACGCAATGGCTCGCGAGCTTGCTGTCTATCCGACCGCGCGCAAGGTCGAAGATCTGCTCAAACGTGACACCGCCGGCGGCGGATGCCGTCTCGGTCACGTGATCATGACTTTTCCGCAACTGCTCGAGACGTTGTGGCGCGAGAACCTCACCGGCGTCAAAGTGCTGAGCGCAACCGGCGAACGCCTGCTACTCGAAGAAGCGCTGACGGCCGCACGCGACGCCGAGGAAACCGCCTGGAGCGGTCTTGGGCTGGGTGATTGCCTGATGGCGCTGATCAGGCAATTCGAAAGCGCCGGCCTTTTCGCCGCGGACGTCAACCAAGCGGCGGACGCGCTCGCACCCATGATGCTGGATCGTCTCAAGATGATCGCGCGGGTGTTCGGACGTTACGAAGAAGCCCTCGCGCGCCGCACCGCCGCCGACTCGTATCAGCGCATGCGCGCGGTGCTGCAGGCACTGCATAGCGCCGAGGCGAGTGGCAAGAAACCGCGCCTGTTACAGGACGTCAGCCTGATCCACATCGCGGAAATTTACGATTTCAGCGTCCTGCAATTCATGATCGTGACCGCGCTGATTCGCCTCGCCGGTGACGCGCGCCTGACGATCCAGGCGGAGGCACATCGTATAAGCGCCAGCCGTTTTCCCGAATTGACCTGGAATCGCTTCGTCAATGAGCAGTCGATCGCCGATCAAGCATTACCGGACTTCGTCAGGCGCGACGGACGCGAGGGTTGTCTTGGATTCGTGGTGGAGCATCTCTTTACCGGCGAGTACCCGGCGCCGCCGGCTGACGACGGCACGGTGCGCGTAATCGAAACACCCAGCCGCCACCGCGAGATCGAAGAGATTGGGCGTACGTTACGGCGCTTGCTTGAAGGCGCTGGCAGCGAGCATCTCGCGCTTGATCGGATCGCGATCGTCGCGCGTGATCTTTTCCCCTATGCGGACTATCTGGCGGAAATTTTCGCACGTTACAAAATACCGATAGAGATAGGTTACACGCGGCCGCTGTTGAGCACTGCGCCGGCGCGGACGGTGCTGAACCTGATGCGCGCGGTGAGCGGAGGTTATCCACGCGCAGCCTTGACGAACCTGGCGGTTTCGCCTTTTTTCAACCTCGCAGCCGGACGTTATCGCACTCTCGCGGGTGAAGCCGGCTATATCGACGAACGCACGCGCCCGCTCGACCAATGCCTAGCGACTAGGCGTGAACTCCTCGCGGCGATCGAGCCCAACCGTGGTCAAGCCGCGACTCGCCTCGAGCGCTTCGATCAAGGCGCGGCGGCATGGCGGGAAATGCTCGCATTGCTCAAGCCGCTTGAATCCGACGGCACTATTGCCGATCACGCCGCCAGGCTTGAACTCGTGCTGTCACAACTCCATTTCGAGTCCGCCGCGACGCCCTTGTTAGATGAGGCGAGCGCCAGTATCGGACCGCTGCTGGAAGCGCTCGGGTTGCTCGGAACGGAAGCCCGCGCGATCGCATCCGCGCGAAGTGTGACGTTGGAGGAATTTGCCGGGATTTTCGAGATGGCCTCCGCCGAGACCACGCTGGCCAAGCCCGGCGCCACGGGAGGAGTCCGCGCGTTCAACGTGATGGATGCGCGTGGCCTCGACTTCGACCTGGTCTTCATCATCGGCCTCAATGACGGTGAGTTTCCACGGTACCATTCGGATGATCCGTTGATTCCGGACGAGGCCAGAGCCGAACTCAACCGCGCGCTCGCGGCGGCTTTGCGCCAGCGATGGGGCGAGAAGTCGCCGAGCACCGCTGGTCACATCCTGCGCACCCGTTTTGATCATAACGCGGAGGATTGGTTTCTGTTTTTCCTTGCGGTCTCGATGCCTGCGAAAAAACTTGTGCTTTCTCATGCGACCACGAATGAGAGCGGCAATCCGGTCGTGCGCTCGCCGTTCGTCGAGGAGATAATCCGGCTGCTGGGTGAAAGCCTGATCACGCGTGTTCCGCCAGAAGACTTTATCCCACCGCCAAACGATTGTTTTGCCGCTTCCGAGTTTCTCAACAGCGTTGCTGAACGGCCGTTGCTGCGCGCCGCAATGTCCGGCGTGATCGCATCTGATGATCGGCTTGGCGCGCTCACCGAGCGAAGCGAAATCGAGCGCAAGCGTGAGTGCTACCTGAAGCTTCCAACCCGCGAGGAAACCGCGACTGCCGCGCATGACGACGTGGCATACCGCGCAAGCAATCCGGAGAAAGCGGCGTTGGCCGACGCTTATAACGGACGCGTCGCGGCCGGCGAACGCTTGCGCGTGGCATTGAGTCGCAATCGCGACGGCACCGCGCGTCAATGGAGCGAGGCGCAACTCAATGAAATAGCCTCGTGCGGCTTTCGCTTCTTCGCCCGCCGCATCCTGCAATTACGTGACGATGACGAACCCGATTACGAACAGTCCGCGATCGAAACCGGCGGCTTGGTTCATCAAATCCTTCAAGACCTGGTGAGCGAAACCAATTTTAGCGATCTCAGCCGCGTTCGCGAGACTGCCCACCGCTTGCTGGAAATCCATCGCGAGCGCGCGCGGACGCAAGCGCGCGACGCCACTTTCGTCGAACTCGAATGGCGTACCATAGAAAAAATCATCGAGGAATTCGTCGTTTACGAATGCCGGCGGCAACTCACCGAGAGGCCACCGGACGAGCTGAAACTCGAACACCCCTTCCTATTCACATTGACGCAACCTGGAGGCGAGTCCGCGGATGAAATCGTGCTCGCGGGCCGGATCGATCGCCTCGAACTATACCGCGGCCGGGACCACTTGATTCACGCTATCAAAATAATCGATTACAAGACCTCACGCGGAATGGATAACTATCAGCGCAAGCTGGACCACGAACTCGGCGTGACCGATTTTCAAATGCCGGTCTACGCGCTGGCCGCGCAATCCGAATTCAGTTCCGAACTCGCCGCCGATCTCAGCGTTAAGGCGAGCTACATGGTCTTGCGTCATCGTGACAAGGAAACCAAAGAGCGCATTCTGCCCAACGCGAGCTTAACCGCCCTCGAATCTGGTTCCAGTGGCAAATCCGGCGCGGAGTTGTATCCGGATCGAATCAGGGAACTGGTGGCGTCCGCGATACGCGGCGAGTTCGAAGTTGATCCGATGAAATGCGACCAGTGGTGCCCCTATCGCCCATTTTGCCGCTACCACAAGGCGTTTGACTGATGCGTGCGCGGCGGATTCAGCCCAGCGCGGAACAGAACGCGGCGATTAATGCGCCAGGTAACGTGGTCGTGCGCGCCGGCGCGGGCGCTGGCAAGACCGAAGTGCTGGCTCATCGCTTCGTCGCGCATCTGGCTGGCGACCTCGGTTCGAAACCGCTGCTGCCGGTTCAAATCGCCGCGATCACTTTCACGGAAAAGGCGACGTTCGACATGCGCGAGCGGATTGCGGACGTGCTCGACGAGCGCCTCGAACGACAACCATCCGGCGCTTGCCGTGATCATCTGATGCGCGCAAAACGTACGCTCGCGCTAGCCCGCATCTCGACCATTCACGCGTTTTGTGCGGGCGTACTGCGCGAAAATCCGCTCGCCGCCGGACTCGACCCCGGCTTCGAGGTGATCGACCAGTACGAGACCGCGACTTTTCTCGAACAGGTCTGCGAGCAAATCCTCGTGGACGCCGTGCGTGCGCGCGACAAGGGCGCGCTCAGCTTCGCCGCCAGGCGCCGGATACACGGCCTTGGACATAGCGAAGGCGCGGTGGCCGCGCTGGTACGAATGGTCGGTGAATTACGGCGGCTTGGCTATGAGCCCGAATGGGTCATACGCAAAGCTGAAGAGTTCACGCGGAAAATCAACAGCGAGGGCGACACGCCACATCAACTGGCGCTGCAGCTGGTCATATTGATCGATCTGCTCGTCGGACACCGGAAAGCTAAAGTGCCAGACGAATTGACCCAGAATTGGCCGGAGTTGCGGCCACGCGTATTAAACCTCGGCTCCGCTTCGGAACCGGCGGCCTTCGATGTTCTGCGTGAACTGCTCCCCTATCTGCCAAAGGCAGCCGGCGCAATTAAGGACACGGTGCTTGAAATTCGCGAACTGGTGACGAAGAGCGGCAGGCGCTTCGGTCTCGACGGTGCGATTATCCGCGCTTACGGCGACAGGCGCGCGGAGCTTCCCATGCGTGAGTTGGCGGAATTCGTGGCCACTGCCGCCACCAGAGTCGAACGGGCCGGCCGCGAAAAACGCGTGGTGACGTTCGACGACCTGCTCACGCTGACCTATCGGATGCTGCGCGAAAATCCTATTGTGGCCGCGCGCTATCGTTCGTCGATCCGCGCGTTGCTGGTGGACGAATACCAGGACACCGACGCGATCCAGCACGAGATCGTGATGATGCTGGCGCGGCCGGGCGCCGATTGTTCACCACAATTGTTCGTGGTGGGCGACGAGAAGCAATCGATCTACGGGTTTCGCGGCGCCGACATCACCGTCTTCGAACTCGCCTCGCGCACCGCCGACGATACCCTGGCCCTGCGCGACAATCGCCGCTCGACGCGCACGATCCTTGATTTCATCAACGCGCTGAGCGCGCACGTGATGCGCGTCGGGGATGATTCACCCCAACCATTTTGGGTGCGCTGGAGCGACTCGCACATGCTCCACCCGGTGCGCGAGGCCGGCGACGATGCGGCAATCGAACTTCTCGTTGCGGCCAAGGGCGATAACGCAACCCAGCAGCGCGCGTGTGAGGCTGCGGCGCTGGCCGGGCGCATCACCCAGCTCATCGCGGAGCGCGCGCTGATCATCGATCCGCACGATAACAGCCGACGGCCGGCCCGTTACGCCGATATCGCGATCCTTATGCGCGCGTTTACGGATCTCGATCTGTATGAGTATGCCCTCGGCACGGCCGGTATTCCTTATTACACGGTCAAAGGCCGCGGTTTTTTCGGATGCAAGGAAATTCTCGATATCGCCGCGCTGCTCGCCGCGATCGAAAATCCGCGCGACTCGCTGGCGCTTGCCGCGGCGCTACGCTCGCCGCTCTTCGCCGTTTCCGATCAGACTTTGCTCGAAATCGCGCTCCATCTGAACGAAAATCGCGCCAGCGGCAATGGCGCAACCTCGCTCGGCGGTTTGTTTGCGAGCGAAAGCGAAGACTTCGCATGGCTTGACGAGTCCCGCGAGCCGCTGTCCGAGGCGGCTAAACTGACCCGCGAATTACGGGCGGCATGCGCACGCGTGCCGCTCGCCTCGGTACTTGAATACGTTCTCGAGGCGACCGCTTACGAAGCCGTCCTGCTGGGGCTGGAAAACGGCCGCCAGCGTGTCGCCAATCTTCGCAAGCTGGTCGAAATGGCTCGCGGCTTTGGGGCGCGCGGATGCTTTACCTTCCGTGATTTCGTCATCCATCTGCGCAATTTGACCGAAAATCCGCCATACGAAGCCCAGGCACAGATCCTGGGCGAAAACGAAAACGTGGTGCGCCTGATGACGATCCATCAGGCCAAGGGGCTCGAATTTCCTGTCGTGATTGTCCCCGACCTTGGCCGTGACGCGGGCAACAGCGGCAACCTGGTGCCACTACTTTCACCCAACGACGGATTGTTAGCCTCTGACACTGACGGCAGCGGGTATGACGAAATTCCGATGGCGGCGTTGGAAGATTTCCGCAAACACCTGGGTGCTCGGGAAGAGGCGGAATCGGTACGCATCCTCTACGTTGCGCTGACCCGCGCGCGCGACCGCTTGATCATGAGTGAAGGCACCGGCAAGCGTGGTTGGATCAGCCAAATACGCAAATTCCTCGAATCCGAAGGGTTGGACGTCAAAGCGTTCCTCAAAAGTGGCGCGGACTTCGTTGAAACGACTGTGGCCGGCGCCCCGATAATTCTGCGCAAACCCGCCGCCTGCGAACTTAAGCCGCCGCACCCACCAGTCGCACCGATCTGCGAGCAAGCAAGCGCCGATGATAACGTGCGGACAGCCGACCTTGCCCGACGACGACTCAACTTTGTTCCAAAGATTCTGCCGGAAGTCGTCATCAGCCCAACCGCACTGGCCGATTTTGCGCGATGTCCGCGTCAATACATGATGCGCCAGCTGCTACACTTGAACGAAAGCTCGCGTGATGGAGACGGTGACGCCACGAATATCGCGATGGGTACGATTGCGCATGCGGTGCTCGAACGCTTGGAATCGTCGCCTGGCAGCGCGTTCCAGGCGGGAATTGCGAGTATGGTCGATGCTTTCGGCGCTGCCGCCAGCCTCACCCAGGCACAATGCCGCGAATTGACCCGCGACCTGCATGACTACGTCGCTCGTCATCGGGCCACCTTGGACCAGGAAGCGCTGGTAGGCCGCGAACTTCCCTTTTTCCTGAATGCCGGCGACGGCGCCGTCGCGCTGTTCATCCGTGGACAGATAGACGTACTGGTGCGGCGCGATGGCAAGCTGATCGTGCGCGACTACAAGTACGCGCGTCAGCACGGTCAGGCAGGCGCATATCAAATCCAGATGGAATGTTATGCGCTGGCGGCGGGGCAAACCTATCCCGATTATCCGGTCACCGCCGAGATTGCTTTCCTGCGAGACGGCAAAACTATGGCTCTGGAGTTGCCGTCACTCGACCAGATACGGGCGAATTTGCTCGGACTCGCCTATGAGCTTGTGACCGCCCGCCGTGACCAGTCGTTCCGAATCAAGCCTGCCGGCCCGACGGCGTGCCTCAGGCTCGGATGTGGTTTTGTGTCGCGATGCTGGCCATCATCACTGCGCGATTAGTGCCGCGGGGTCATAACCGCGCCCCGCGAGAGCGGATTGACTCACGAAGCACAGCGGTCAAATTTAGCTTGGGGACGAATCGGTCCGCCGAAATGCGGTTCGTTGGGAGGTGATTCGCATGAGGCGATGGAAGATCGCGAGTGCAATCACGCTGTCATTTTTGCTGTCAATGACGCCGTCACTGGTGGCCCAGGACAACGGCGGCGACGGTGCCGCACCCATTTATCGCGATTACGGTCCGAACGCGCAATCTTCGCCAACAGCCGGAGATACTTCAGGCCAGGCTCAATCGGGCGCCGCCGTGAAACAGGATAATCCCGATTCTGGTGTGAATGCCGGCGACGCTGACTCGGACAATCAGCAAACGAATTCGGTTAATTCAGGCGGGGATTTAAGCGGTCCGCGGCAGGAACCGAATTTCCAAAACCAGCCTCCTCCCGACAACACGCCGGACAATTGAGCGATTCGTTGCTCGCCGAGAATAGTAAGCGAAGCGGCGG
>JBOHWM010000509.1:0-10946 GCA_050736555.1 Binataceae bacterium (SeqCode) | reverse complement strand
ACTAAGCTCCTTGTAAGCCAGTTCGGCATGAAAAGGAGAAAGCCTCCGATTTAAGGAGGCTCTCTCCCGTTTTACGAGGCCTTAAGCCCCGGCTCATCTCAGCAGCAAGCCCGGCAAAGTGTTAAGCCCTTCGGGCACGATACCCGAAGGGCGAAGAGAGTTAGACGCTTACTTCGACTTTTTCTTCTTTCCGGCCTTTTTCTTCATAGTGCTCTTCAACTTCGATTTGGACTTGGTCGCCTTAGTACCGGGCTTCTTCTTAATTGGCATAGGCACCTCCATCGACGGTCGCTGCTGCTGGACGAGCACTCAAATTGGTTAGCGCTCAACGCTGTCGGCCGTGATTATAGAAATACGTTATGCCTTGATCAAGAGATTTGTGAGATCTTTATAAAGAAATTTTAAATTTCGAGAAGTGCCGCCATTACAAGCCTTTTCCAGAAAGTAGAATAGCGTTCAGCATAAGTGTACTTGAACTTCGAGGGAACCATATTTACGATTTCCGCAATGGGCCGCTTAAGTTCCTACCTGCAGGCGCGATGGCTCAATCTAATCCTCGGGGCTATCTTGGCGGCCTTGGTGGGTAACTGTTTTATTGGTCCGCTTGGTCCTCGTGACCTGCTGATTTTGCGCCGCCACCGTGCTCGCCTTGAAAGCAGATGTGAGCAGTTACAAGCTGAGAATAGCCAATTGACAGTGCGAATCGGCAAGCTGCGTTCAGATAAAGCCTATTTGCAGCGGCTGATCCGGCGCGAGCTCGGCTACTCTCGCCCCAATGAGCTGGTCTATCGCTTTGCTGATACGCCAGCGACGTCGAAGAATATTCCCGCCCGCTAGCAACGACGTCTAAGAGAAACAGATCAAAGTGTTGTGCCGCGCCGGAGTTAGAGCACGGCGTTGAGCCGGCAATTTGACTTCGCTTCGCGGCGCGATAACATGCGCAGTCGGCACCGGTCCGTAGCCATCACGCGACGGTGGGTTGATTGAAGAGCTGTCTTTAATGACCAGCGGTGAGTCGAGGCCGCGCCGGGCCGCATCACTCAGGATTTTTGTCATCGCGTGATTTGAATCAATGCCAATTGTTGAACCGGTCCAGCGGGAGCCCAGCGAAAAATCCAGCCGTGCGCCTCTCATAATACTGTTCCTCACGGTCTTCATCGATTTGCTCGGCTTTGGCATCGTGATCCCATTTTTGCCGTTGTATGCGGGGCGGCTGGGAGTGGGCGCTCTCGGTATCGGCCTGGTGCTGGCGGTGTATTCGCTCATGCAGTTCTTGTGTGCGCCGCTTTTGGGCCGGATCTCCGACTATGTGGGACGGCGGCCGATCATAATGCTGGGACTGCTGGGCTCTTCGATTGGCTACGTGATCTACGGTTTCGCCTTCTCGTTTGCGCTGCTGTTGATTTCGCGCGCGGTGCATGGAATGTGCGCCGGGACGGTCTCGACCGCGCAAGCCTATGTCGCCGACACGATGCCGGAGTCGAAACGCGCACATGGGATGGGAATGATCGGCGCGGCCTTTGGCCTCGGCTTCGTGCTGGGACCCGCGATCGGCGGCCTGCTGGGCCATGCCAGCCTGCGGATGCCGGTGTTCTTCGCCGCCGGGCTAACCTTCGCCAATCTGATTTTCGCCGCGCTGGCGTTGCCCGAATCACATACGCCGAGCCGGCACGTGCGGCTGGAGCTCAAGCGCATCGTCGAGCCCGTCTTGATGTTGCCGCGGCAGTTGACCGGCCATCGGCTTTCGCGTCTGTTCACCATCGCATTTTTGTTGACCTTCACGATCTCCGTCTGGGAAGCGACTTTCGCGCTGATGGTGCCGGCGATTTACGGCTATCGCGCGCTCGGCGTCGGCGTACTGCTGGCCTACGCCGGGCTGATGCAGGCGATTACGCAAGGATACCTGCTGCGCAAGATTGTCGGCCGTGCGGGCGAGCCCAAACTGATTCGTCTGGGGGCTTTGCTACTTGCGATCGGCATGATACCGCTGGCGAGTTCTTCTTCGCACGCGATGCTGTTTGTATTACTCGCGCTGTTGTCGCTGGGCTATGGGTTTGCGAGTCCGTCGGTGGCAAGCCTGATCTCGCGGCGCAGCGAACGCCATCAGCAGGGCGAAGTGCTGGGCGTGAATCAATCGGCCTTGTCGCTCGCGCGTATCTTTGGCCCGATTGCGGCGGGGCTGGTTTACGAATTGGCCGGGCCGGTCGCCGCTTATGCCGGTGGCGGCGCAGTGGCGTTAGCCGCATTGGCGCTGGCTGCGAGCATCGAGCCGGCGCATCAACCGGAGCCGGCTCGCGAAGCCGATGGAGTGCGTCTTTAATTCGAGGGAGGGACGGACACGTTAAACTGGTTTCTGGTCTTTCATGTTTTCGGCGTGATTCTCTGGGTTGGTACGATGCTGATTACTTGCACGATGCTGGCGTTGGTACCCGATGAGGCTGGAGCCGCCAAGGAGCGCCTCGTCGCCACGGCGCGCCGGTTATTCAATATCAGTGGCAATATCGGTGCCCTCGCCACGATCATCTTTGGGATTCTGGCGATACTGGCCTATCCACAGGTGATGGCGTTCGGCTGGCTTCATGTGAAGCTTTTGCTGGTGCTGCTGCTGATTGCGGTGCACCTCAGGATTTATACGCGGCTCAATCGGTTGCGCGTAAATGCCGACGGCGCCACGCGCCGCGAATTCAGCATGCTACACGGAGCTGTCAGTTTGCTACTCCTGGGCATTCTCATCCTGGTGATCGTGAAGCCGTTCTGAGCCGCCCGCGTTTCAATTGTTACGAACTTAGGCGCGTGCTTGATCCTCTCCGTCATAGGCGCGGTCGGCCGCCTGTAGCGCCATGCCGCGCGCGATCTCCATACCCATGGATTCGAGAATTGTTTCGAGCGCGTTCAGTATCAGCATCACGTTTTCGCGCCGGGACGATTCACCGATAAGGCCGATGCGCCAGATTTGGCCTTTCAGCGGACCCAGCCCCGCGGCGATTTCGGTATTGAACAGGCGCAGCAGTTCGGAGCGGACGGCGGCTTCATCGATACCCGGCGGCACTCTCACCGTGGCGAGCTGCGGCAGCCGATAACCTTCCTGTGCGGCCAGCTTAAGCCCCATCGCATCGAGTCCCGCCCACAGCGCCGCCGCGTTCGCGCGATGGCGTTGGAAGCGTTGCTCGAGTCCTTCCTCGACCACGATGCGCAAGGCTTCGTACAAGGCGTAATTCATCGTGATCGGCGCGGTATGATGGTAAAGGCGATCCGGACCCCAGTAGCGTTCGATCATGGCGAGGTCGAAATACCACGAGCGGCATTTGCTCTTGCGCGTGCGCACCGCCTCCATCGCGCGCTCACTAAACGTCACGGGCGCGAGCCCCGGCGGCGCACCCAGGCCCTTTTGCGTGCAGCTATAGCAGGCATCAACCTGCCAATGGTCGATTTCCACCGGTACGCATCCGAGCGAAGTCACCGCATCCATCACCATCAGTGCGCCGTAACGATGGGCCATCGAGGCCAGTTCGGCGACCGGCTGATAGACGCCGGTTGATGTCTCCGCATGGACAATCGCCAGCAGTTTAGGCTTTGCAGCCGCCTTGAGCGCCGCCTCCAGCCGCTCGGGCTCGACTATTCGGCCCCATTGCGCGTCGACGCGATCGACTTGCGCGCCCATCCGCGTGGCGGCGTCAACCAGACGCTCGCCGAAGGCGCCCGCGATTCCGACGACCACGCGATCGCCTTCCTCGATCAGGTTAACCAGCGCCGTTTCCATTCCCGCCGAGCCGGTGCCGGATACCGGAAAAGTGATTTCGTTGCTGGTCTGGAAGACGATTCTCAGCAGTTTCTTTATATCCTCCATCACCTTGACGAAATCGGGATCGAGATGGCCGACGACTGGTGACAGCATCGCCTTCATCACGCGTGGGTGCACGTTGGAGGGGCCGGGGCCGAGCAGCACACGTGCCGCGGGTTGCAGTTCTGGAAACGAATTTGACAAACCTACGCCTCGCTTCCGCGGCCTTTTTACGACCGCACGGATTTTCAATTCTCATTATGACGGTCGCGGGCGGATAGCAAAACGGCAGCGCAAGACTTTAGTCCGGCGCGGTGCGGCCATGCTAAACTGACGACTATGGATTCCAACGGTGCGGCGCGTCGAAGCGCAGCGATCAGCCCGGCATTGATCGCCCAGTTGCGCGAAATCGTTGGCGACGGACTTATCGCGCGCGCAACCGAACTCAAAGTATATGAATGCGACGGTTGGACGGTCGAAAAGAGCGCGCCGGAAATCCTGATTAGGCCGCGTTCCACCATGGAAGTCAGCGCCGTGCTTAAAACGCTCTATCGCGCGGGAGTGGCTTTCGTTCCGCGCGGCGCTGGTACGGGACTGTCTGGCGGATGCCTGCCGCTGCACGCGCCCGTGATGGTCTGCACCTCGCGCATGAACCACATTATCGCGATTGATTTGGCCAACCGGCGTATCGAAGTCGAAAGCGGAGTGGTGAATCTGCACGTTACCAACGCGGTTAAAGCCGGCGGTTATTTCTACGCCCCTGATCCCTCTTCGCAAGTGGCCTGCACCATCGGCGGCAATATCGCCGAGAACTCCGGCGGGCCGCATACGCTGAAATACGGCGTCACCACCAACCACGTACTGGGCGCCGAACTGGTGCTCCCCGACGGCGAAATCGCGCAGCTCGGCGGACCAACGGAAGAGCGCTGCGGGTACGATCTGACCGGTGCGGTGGTCGGCGCCGAGGGCACCGCCGGCATCGTCACGCGCGCGCTTTTGCGGCTTTCACGTTCACCCGAAGCACATCGCACCATGCTCGCCGTCTTCGCCGGGGTTGACGACGCCACGCGAGCGGTTTCGGCGATTATCGCCGCCGGCATTATTCCCGGAGCCATCGAAATGATGGACCAACTCATCATCCAGGCGGTCGAGGCGGCCTTTCACGTTGGTCTGCCGCAAGACGCCGGGGCCGTACTGATTATCGAGTTGGACGGCCTTGCCGCCGGTATCGATGAGCATGCGAACGTGGTCACCGGGATGGTGCGCGAATGTGGCGCACGCGAGGTCAGGCTCGCCCGCGACGAGAATGAACGAGCCGTTCTCTGGAAGGCGCGCAAACGCGCGTTTGGCGCGGTGGGGCGGCTGGCGCCGAATTATGCGACACAGGACGGCGTGGTGCCGCGTACACGGCTGCCCGAAATCCTGCGCGCGATCAACACGATCAGCGCCCGTCATCATCTGCCAATCGGCAACGTGTTTCACGCCGGCGACGGCAATATCCATCCGATCGTGCTCTACGACGAACGCGATAGCGCACAGGTGCGGCGCGCGATTGAAGCCGGACGCGACATTCTGCGAGCTTGTGTCGAAATGGGCGGGAGCCTGACGGGGGAACATGGTATCGGGGTTGAGAAGATGGGCGAGATGCCGCTTCTGTTCACACCTGATGACTTGATCGTGATGAGCGAGTTGCGCCACGTGTTTGATCCACATGAACGCTCCAATCCTGGCAAGGTAATCCCCACTCCCGGCGGATGCGTCGAAGTGAGCGCGCCGCGACGCCAGGCTCCGCTCTGAACCACGCACATGCTGGATTCCACCCGTAGCTCGCGGCTGATGGCGGAGTTTGGCGCGATCGTCGGACCAGCCAAAATGCGGTCGCCGTCGGCGAGCGAAGCGGGCGCAGCCACGCTTATTGTGGAACCGTCCGATCCCGACGAAATCGCGGCAGTCGTGCGTAAATGCGAAGCCGATAAAATCACGATGGTCGCGATGGGCGCGGCTCGCACGCTCGGCGTGATCCGTACCAGTCCTGTGGCACTTGGCCTATCGCTCGCGCGGATGAACCGTATTATCGCCTACGAACCAGACGATATGACAGTTGTGGCGGAGGCCGGTCTGACGCTGGCGGAATTGAACGCGGTCCTGGCGCGACATGGGCAGCGCCTGCCGGCTGATCCGCGTATGCCGCAGCTAACCACGTTAGGCGCGCTGGTGGCGGCGGCTCAGGCCGGGCCGTTGCGCCATAGCGAAGGCACCATGCGTGACGCGCTGATTGGAATTCGTTTTGTTGGCCACGACGGGCGGCTGGTTCACGGCGGTGGCCAGGTGGTCAAAAACGTTGCCGGTTATGATTTGATGAAGGTGATGACCGGATCATTCGGCACCCTCGGCATCATCACGGAAGTCGCTTTCAAGCTGCGGCCAATTCCGCAACGTTACACGCTCGTGACCGCGCAATTCGAAGACGGCGCGGACGGCTTTGCGATGGCCGAGGGCATTGCTGGCGAGTTGCCGCTGCTCCATCTGGACGCAACCAGCGCCGGTGTAAGCCATCGTTTGGGTCTGGGTGCGGGATTCACGCTGTTCGCCGGGTTTGGCGGTTCCGCCGCCGAGGTTGACTTTATGCGCGCGCGAATCATCGAATTGCTTGGCGCGCGGAGCGAGATCCACGCTCCCGGCGAGTCGCGCGCGCTTTACGAAGACCTGCGCGATTTCACCTGGCCGCAAGCGGCAATTTCCGCCCAGTTAGCCGTCCCGCCGGCGGCGCTAGCGCAATCGCTGCAACGATGCGAGGCTGAATTTCGGGCGCACGCGGGTATCGGTGTCGCCCAGCTTTACACCGCTGACGCGAGCTTGACTGGAAGCCCAAAGGCCGCGCCCAGGGCGCTGGAGCAGACTCAGAAATGGCGCGGGATAGCGCACGCCGCGCGGGGGCACCTTCGAATTCTCGCCGTTTCACCAGCCTCGCCGCCCGGCCTTGCGATTTTCGATGAGCCTGAAGCAGTGGCGCTGGGCCTGATGCGACGGCTCAAGACGGCATTTGACCCGCACGGAATTTTCAACCCTAGCTGTTTCGTCGACGGACTGTGAATGACGATGGCATCGACGCCATTCTCAACCGAAGCACAATCAGTGCCCGGCACTGCCGGCGAGGCACCCGCGGCGGCGCCGTCGCAGCCACGGCGCGACGTGACCGATTACGAATTATTATTCGACTGTGTCCATTGCGGACTGTGTCTTGAAGCGTGTCCGACTTACATTGTAACGCGCGCCGAAATGGACTCGCCGCGCGGACGAGTCTACCTGATGAAGGCGCTCGCCGAGGGCAAGTTGGAACTGGACGCCGACGCGGTGCGTCATCTCGATGCTTGCCTCGGATGCCGGGGTTGCGAGACCGCCTGTCCCTCGGGTGTGCGCTACGGACGTTTAATTGAAGGAGCGCGCGAGTACGTCGAAAAGAATTATCGGCGTGGTTGGCGCGCACGAGCACGTAACCAGATAATCGCCGCACTCTTCCCTTATCCACGCCGGTTGCGGATTTTGATTGCGCCGCTGCGGTTGCTGGAGTTGCTTCGCCTGCGACCGATGATGGAAAGGCTGGCGCCGCCCGGGATGCGTCGGTGGCTCGAGTTGGTCCCGCCGCGGTCTTCGGATCATCAAACGAATTTCACCGGCTCCGTCACGACCTTGTTGAGCGACTCGCCCACCGTCGCGGTGCATCACGGCTGTGTCACACAGGTGCTTACCGAACCTGAGAATCTCAATTGCGAGCGCCTCTTGGCCGCAGCCGGCTACCGGGTCGTGCGGCTTGCGGGCGCAGTCTGCTGCGGCGCGCTAGACCGGCATCATGGCAATCTTGAACGCGCACGCGATTTCGCGCGTCAAAACGTGCGCGCCATCGCGGCCAGTGGAGCGAGCGCGATTGTCTCAGTGGCTTCGGGATGCTCCGCGGCGCTGGCCACGTATGGCGAGTTGCTCAAGGAGGATCGCGAGCTAGCGAATACCGCGCGTGAAGTGGCGGCGCGAGTCGCCGATTTGAGCTCGCTGATGCTGGCGCGGGAGGTTCGCTTCACCAAAGAATTTCCCACCACAGTCACGTATCATGACTCCTGTCATCTGGTGCATGGATTAGGCGTTCGCGATGAACCGCGGCGCTTGCTGCGGTCGATTCCCGGTGTACGTCTGATTGAGATGGAGGAAGCGGACGTCTGCTGTGGATCGGCTGGCAGCTACAATCTGACTGAACCGAAGATGGCGCGCGAGTTGGCGCGGCGCAAGGCCGCCCACATCATTGCGACTGGCGCCGATTACGTGGTGATGTCGAATCCGGGCTGCGAATTTCAGCTCGCGGCGGAGCTGAAGCGAACTGGCGCGCGCACGCGGGTGATCCATCTGGTGGATTTCCTGGCGCTGGCAATGACGGGCAAATGAGGCATTCGCGCATAGAGGCCGAAAGGCGCGGCGCCTAACTCACGTGGCCACGATGCTTCAGGTATTCCGCCAAGAGCACCGCGCCCTTGCCCGCGCCCATCGCCGCGTTATGGCTGACCAGCACGTACTTGACGCCATTGGGAATCACCTCGTCCTCGCGTACGCGTCCGACCGACGTCGTCATACCTCCATCCGCGTCGCGGTCAAGCCGCGGCTGCGGCCGTATCGGGCTGCGATGCACCGTGATCATCCGCTGTGGCGCGGTGGGCAGGCCAAGCGAGGTGAATTCGGCGCCGAACTCCTCGAACGCGTCGATTACCTCCGTGGTCGTGGCCTTGCGCTTAAGTCCCGCCGTGACCACTTCGGTGTGTCCCGCCAGCACGCCCGCGCGCGTGCATGTGGCACTCACTTTGATGGGCAATTCCGCGATCATGCCTTCGCCGAGGCGGCCCAGGATCTTGCGCGTTTCCATCATGACGCGTTCTTCTTCGCGCGGGATGTAAGGAATGATGTTTTCGACGATATCGAGCGCGGGCAGGTCACGGCCGGCGCCCGAAATACCTTGCATCGTGGTGACCAGCGCCGATTCAATTCCGAAGCGATGGTCCAGCGCCTTTAATGTAACCGCGAGTCCGGTCGCGGTGCAGTTTGGCAACGTTGCGATATAGCCGTTCCATCCTCGCCGTCGCTGTTGCTCTCGAATGATTCCGAGGTGATCAAGATTGACGCCCGGGATAAGCAACGGCACGTCCGCTTCCATGCGAAAGGGCCGGGCGGTGCTGATGGTGGGCACATGCCGCGCGTAGAGCGGTTCGAGCTCGCTGGCGGCTTCCGATTCAACCGCCGCGAACACCAGCCGTGCGTCCTCCAGGCGCATCGCCTTGGCATCTTGCACGGCGAGCCGCATCAAACTCGTGGAGGGCTCGGTGCCGCTCACGTACCATCGTCGCATACCGCTGTCGGGGTCGGTGATGGCTTCCTCCAAGGTGCGGCCGGCGGAGCGTTCGGAAGCCGCCAACGCCACGACTTCGAAATACGGATGGCTCTCCAGGGCGGCCAAGACCTGCTGGCCCGCAATTCCGGTTGCTCCAACCACTGCGACTGGAATTTTCATTTATCTTGATGACCAAAAATTCGATTCACAAAGGCTAACACTAGAATGACGCCGCCACCCGTTTCAATGCATACATCTTAATGGACGCAAGGACCTATTCGCAGTCTACCTCTTCTGGTGGCGGGTCCGGCAAATCGTCTGGATAGTCGCCAAGGCGCGGCGCGCTCGAAATACTCGCGCCAAGAGCGCGACCTCGGTGTCAAAATCTCTCTACGTTCCTCCACCTGTTTTAGTATGCTCCTCGTCGACTCCAGACCGCCACCATAACGTCAGGTCTTAGACAGCACCCACTCGCGGACGGTGGTGAACAATTCCTCGCGCACCTCGTTCAAGCGATGTCCAGCGCCCTCAAACAGCTTGAGCGTCTTGGGTTCGCTCGCACGCCGATAGAGCAGTTTCGAACACTCATCGGGCAAGATCGTATCGGCCGTGCCATGAATCAGCAGCAGGGGTCGGGGCTTCAAATTCGCGACGACCTGCGCACCCGCCAATTGGCTTGAGACCGCGATCACCGTTGTCACCGCCTCACTCAAGGTGCCGGCGTTGATTGCGACCGCGCCGCCAAAAGAATGGCCGATGAGCGCAACGCGGCCATAACCTACCCCTTTGAGAAAGGTCAGTGCCGCGAGCGCGTCGATCAGGCATTCGTCGAAATCATTGGGTATACGGTAGTTGAGCCGCAAGACCCCGACCTCGGCCACCGGCAGCTCCAATCCCAGCCGCGGATAGAGCATCGCGGGACCGTCGAATCCGCCAATGGCGCCGCTCACGCATAGCACTGCGCGCGCTGGGTTCTTCGCCGCGTGCATCATCATCGGGATCTCACCGCGGCTGGTGCGCAACATGATTTTGCGCGCTCCCGCGATCTCATCTCCGGGTTCGAAACCGAGAATGCGCAAGTCGAGCTGACTCTGCTCGCTCATGCCGTTCTCCAACCGTAGCGGTGAATGAAAGCGCCGCTATTTGCTCAGCGCGGGACGCAGTCCGGCACAGCAGTCGGCGATGGCCCGTTTGCCGGCATCGACCGCACCCGCCAGGCTGACGAAACCATGACACACGCCCTTGTAATGCTTGACTGACGCGGGAACGCCCGCCCTACCCAGCGCGTCGGCGTAGTTCACCCCTTCGTCGCGTAACGGGTCGATTTCCGCGATGATCACTGTCGCTGGTGGCAAACCCGCGAGGCTGCTGGCCCGCGACGGACATGCGTATGGATTAGCACGGTCCTTGGCGCTCAGATAATGCCCCCAGAACCATTCCATGTCGGCGCGTGAGAGGATGTAGCCGTCTTGGGTGAATTCGCGCTGCGAGGGGGTGTCGTCGGCCGCATCGATGGCGGGGTAAATGAGCAATTGATGGACAAGACGCGGCCCGCCGCGATCACGCGCCATCTGCGCCACTACGGCGGCCAGATTGCCACCCGCGCTGTCGCCGCCGACGGCGATTCTCGCCGAGTCCACGTTGAGCGTGCGTGCGTTGGCGGCAACCCATTTGGTAGCCGCGTAACAATCCTCGGGTCCGGCCGGGAACCTAGCTTCGGGGGCGAGTCGGTAATCGACTGAGATGGTGGCACATCCCGCGCCGCGCGTGAGATTACGGCACACCTCATCGTAACCG
>JBOHWM010000508.1:0-5123 GCA_050736555.1 Binataceae bacterium (SeqCode) | reverse complement strand
TCATTACCCATTCAGTATAGAATTTGCCCGCGCCTCCGGGGACCGTGGCGGGAATGCCAGGATCGGTATTGAAACTCAACTGACGATATACGATCGAGTCCGCCGAACAGTTGATACTGCCGTAACTGTCCTCGGTACATCCCGTTCCGTAGGTATCGACCAGTAAATGCGGCAGATAGCGATACCACATATCGGCGAGAATTTCCCATCCTTTGTGAGGCCCGTTAGGATTAGGGAAGGGCGCGCCGGCGGTATAGTTCCGCAAGGTCAACCCACCGTCGGGCAATTCAACCACCTTTACCTGTGACGAATACTTTTCGGTCGCCGCCTGGTAATTCCGGGGCAGCGGATAGATCGTGGTTGGCCCGACTTCCATTTGGACATCCTGGGGCATTTTCCAGTAGTAAGTGCCTTCGAAAAGCTTGACCATACCGACGGGCATGAACTGCTGGTATTGCCGCCAGTTCTGCATCGTAATCGTCGTGCCGGCCGGAATAGTGGCGGGAGCGGAATTATCCGAAGGTGCGGCTGAGTTGGTATTCACTCCGGCTTGAGCGATCGCGATCGTGGGCACAAGCAAAAAAAGTACAAAGCCTAATCCGCGAGCAATCTTCAACACCGACATTCCGCCTTTCCACACGGTCGTCCTAATCGACGAAGGCCCCGTTCATTCCTTGCGCGAGCCATAACTGATGGCTAGCCCGGCGCGCGCGTCCTGCTGGATACCGTACTGCGGAATCGGATAGCGCAGACCGTTGCTGGACAGCCGTTTCAGCCCTTCGATTGTTTTGGGCAGGTAATGTGGTGACAAAGCCATCAGCAGTTCGTCGTCCAGCACGCCGCCATAACGACGCTCGGCGAAACATGGAATCGACAGGCTTGGCTCGCCGGTTTTGAGCGCCCGCCCCCAGGAGTCCGCGCAGGCCGACTCACCGACGACGCCCCATGCGAATTTGCGATAACCCGCCCACTGCATTCCGTTGATGAAGATGATCATCTGACCGGGCGTGGCATACATCAGCACGATATCGGGCGGGTTGAGGCGGCCGGAGGTAAGCGGCGAAACCGCCATGGCGGCGTATTTTCCGTACGGCACCGTGTCCATCGCATGCTGATGAGCGGCGGAATCCTCCAGCGTTGAATACCATACCCCGGCCATGTTTTTACCGGAGAGCCATTCGCCGTCTTGCGGATGGAGTCCGATGACCGCGCCGCATTGTGCGCCCACCAAGTCTTTTTGCGTGATGCCGACCGTGAAACCCAGGCGCGCGGCCTGTGCGACAATCTGGTCGGTGGTGTGGATCGATTTGGGCCGGCGGATTTTCGGAATCGCCTCCATCTCCTCAACGGTGCCGAAGAGCTTCATGCCGATCGGGGTGGTGCGCAGACGTAGCAGGCGATTGAGGTCGTCGACGATTTGATTCCATTCATAAGATTGCCGCGTCTCATCCGAGGTTGCGGCGTTGGTCGCATTATCAGCCATTGGGTTGGCGTCCTCCGTTTAAAGCCTCCGACGGCTACACGATCGGTAGCGACTCTTTAACCGTCAGGTCTCTGAACCGGTTATAGCGGCAAACGACGCTGGCCGTCCAATGCGGTTTAATCAAAGGAAGAAAGCGGCCAGCTCCGAGATTCGACTCGAAGCGGTATGCGGACGCGGCGCGAGGCGATTACGGTCCGGTGTATTCGACCACCGAATAGAAGGCATTCCGTCCGGTATGATCGAAACTGAGCGCCGGCGTCATCATTTTCATGACGGCGGTTTTCACCGCCTTGGCCCATTTCCAGATAAAGCCATTGGGCAACCGGAGTTCGATTTCCTGTTCTTTTCCCGAGACGGGGTTAAGGTGCGGCGTTAGTCTCACGTCCAGAGTGCCGGGAATTGAAAACCCGCTATTGCCGTCTGCGACCTCCATTGTGATCGGCACGAATTGAGGTTCCCAAGCGTGGGTGATTGTTGAAGCGAATAGGGCAAAGGGACCGCTGCCGCCCGCTTTGCCGTAGACAATCGCGCTCAGCGCCTCACGCTGTGCGGGCGAAGCCGACTCATCGACATACACCGCCATCGAGCCGTTCCCTTCGTGAATCGCGCCCGGCCATGAACCGGCGAAGACGAATTTGAGTCCATCCAGACGGGTATCGGCGTAATGGCCGGAGCGTATATGCATTCCGATCAGCGCCTGGCAAAGGCCGCCAGTGGGAAAGCCGTTGAAATTGCACGGACAGCCGAAGTCACAATTGCAGCTTTCGATATAATCCGCCTCGAGCCGCCATGATACGTTTTTCATGAGAGTACCTCCCATTATTCTTTATCGAGTTCGCTGAGTATCAACGGAAAGACCTGGCGCGCCGCCTCTTTACCCAGAAAAATATCCAGATGGCCGTAATTCGGCAGGACGTGCAGCGCATGGCGGTTGGCCTGCAAACGGTCGAAGTATGCGAACGTTTCGCGTTGGCCCTCGGGCAGGAAACAATGATTGTTGGCGCCGGCAAGAAACACGAAACGCGCGTCGGTTTGTGGCGGTTGCGCGAGATAGTCGGCGGGCAGGCCTGGCAGGCCGTCGACCGATACCAGATGACCGGCGTCAACGCAGCGAAACATCTGCTCGAAAAAACTGATCGGAACCTTGGCGAATTCTCGTGAAATCCACTGATGCGTGGCGGGATTCAGATTGACATGGTCCCATAGAGTCGGATGTCCCACGCCGTAAGTGAAGCTGACCAGGCGGCATACGGTATTGTCGCATTCATGATGGGTCGCGCGGACCATCGCGGTGATGAACTTTGCTGTTACCGTTGGCGCGTCGATACCCCATTGCGGGTCGAGATAGTCGACCAGATGCTTCATCAGCGGTAACGCCACTCGGTATTTGGCGCGGGTAATCGCGGGAATTCGTACGTACAGCGAAACGGCGTTGCTGACAATGGTCTTGACCGTGGGAAGCAGCCCGGCCAGCGCCGACATCATGAAACTGGTCGAGCCCTGGCAATGGATTACGGCTTTCACCGTGCTGGCTCCAGTGGATGACAAAATTGTCTCGACGGCCTTCGGATGGTCGTACAGGGCGGCCTTGTCAAGAGTCCATTCGTTGGCAGGCAGATCAATGCTGGCACGCCAATTCTCCAGCCACACATCGTAGCCGCGCTCGAGCAGCGCCTGGACGAAGGTCGTCGCAATTGGCGGGCGAAACAGATTGGCCCGTACGCCCGCTCCGTGCACGACGATAACCGGTCCGCGCGTGGCCGGCACCGCGCCGCGGACGTGAATCAAATTGAGCTTCATGCCGTCGCCGGCGGTGAACGGCACGGTCTCTTCGGATATTTGTGCGAAAGCCGCCATGCGCGCCCCCCGCGGATTGGTTTCGCTTCGCTCCATTTCCATAATGTGCTCGTCTCGCTTCGTCCATTGTCATGACGCGCGCGTTGAGACTAATTCGCGACGGGACGCTCCTGAAAATACGGGCGTACGAATACGTCCCACAAGGTACCGAAAAAGGCTTTGCCGAAACGTTCGAGAGCCGCAATTTTCTCGCTCGCGCTGTTCGTGCCGGTGACCCGGAAGGTGGTGAGCTGATGCATGAAATCGCGCATCAGGATGTGCACGATGCCGGTGGCTATTATCGCACCGTCGTGTGAATGGCCCTCGCGGATTACCGTGTAGAGAGTGCTGGTGGCGCCCCAGACGTCGAAATGGCTATGATCGCGAACATCTTTGAAACCGTCGAGCAGATAGGGGTGGCCATCAGCTCCAGTAAACGGCAGCGCGTAAAGCATTTTGCGCTGAAACATTTCGTCGCCCTGAACAAACAGATTGAAGATGCCGTTGGTTACCGGCGCGCCGTCCGGTCCGGTTAAAGGATCGACCCGCACAGTACCGTTGGCGATAGCCGTGTGATTGGGGTCGGCGAGGAACTTGTCGAGATTGTCAGTCGCAATTGTGAGCGTGAAATCCATCACGGTATCCGCGCGCTGGCCCGCGCGGTCGGCGCCGTTATAATCGTCGGCTGGCTGCCATCCCTTGACCACAAATCCCTTCATCGTTTCGGTGAACTTGATGCCAATGGCGGGAGTTTGTGGCGGCGTGGTTCCGCCCGCCGGAATCGTGATTTTTGAGACCGGATCGATGAGCGGCGTGGCCTCGGCTCGTTCGGGCGCCCGCCATCCGGGTTCGCCCTTGAGCTTGCGAATCGCCACCTCGATATTGCGCTCGGCGACAGCGGCTATCGTGTGCGACGGATTGACGCCGGTGGCCGCTGGTAAAATCGAGCCGTCGAGTACGTACAATCCCGGATAGCCATGAACTTCGCCATCGGCATTGGTAACTCCGCCGTTGGTTGAATCAGCCATAACGCAACCGCCGAGGTTATGCACTGTGACCGGTATGTGCAGCAGATGCCAGAACGGATTTTCAACCGGCTTACCGTGCAGCGCGGCGGCGACGTCGGCGATCAGCCGGGATTCGAGACTGTAGAGCGGCAGATTGGCGGGCGTATCCCACTTGATCTTTAGAGCATGCGTCAGCGAGTTCAGCTCGATGATTCCGTTAGAACTGTCGCGGCCCATGGCGAGAAACACCATCGTGTGATCGCTGCCGCCGCCGTCATCGACTTTGCCCTTGGCTAGCCGCAATAGCTCATCGCGCAGCCGGTCGAAGCCGAGCATCGGATTTTTATTTAGAGATCCCGCTCCCGGATTGAGCACTTGCAGAAGCCCGCCGATCTCCTTGGGATAACCACCCTCTTCGAGAATGAACCAGTTGCGCAAGCCGTCATGTGAACTGTCGAAAACGAGGCCGGTAGTGATGGTGGGCCCTTCGCATGGTTTGATCGCATCGGCGCTATCAAACGCAAACGCGAGGAAATCGCCATTCCCGGAGTAGCCGCGGCCCAGGCGATCGCTGAGATTCGGCAGGCATTTGTATTCGTCGCGGCATCTGAGCAGGAGTTCAGTCGAGTTAACCGCGCCACCGCAGACAAAGACACGCGGTGCTTCGGTTTCACCCTGCTGCCCGCCTGCGCCATGATTGATGAAACTGACGCGGTAACCGATCGGCGAGGGTTCTATCTTGATGGCCTCGCACTGGACCGTTACATCGGCGCCGTGGCGCTCCGCGATCGCCAGGT
>JBOHWM010000507.1:0-13042 GCA_050736555.1 Binataceae bacterium (SeqCode) | reverse complement strand
GAGCACGTCGAGCGCCATGTTCTTCCGCCGGGTGTCAGGGGCTCGCTTGGGCCGTGCGCTTGGGCTCCATCTCAAGCTTCCAGCGGTTGATGTCCTCATCGGCGATCGGCGCGGGGATATGCGCCATGTTGGCGTCGGCCTGATTGACGTGAAAATACTCGGCAAAAGTACCGTCCTTGGTGTTGGCGAACTTCCATCCTCCGAGCGCGCTGCCGATTGCGAAGAATGCCTCGCCTGTGAAGCAAGCTCATTCCAATCGGGTGTAATCGCGCCGATCAGGACGCGGTCGCCGGGGCGAAACAGGTTCACCTCCGACCCAACCTCGTGGACTACGCCGACCGCCTCATGCCCAAAGCGTAAGGTCATGCCGCGGACCGATCGCGCCGTGAACCGTATGCGAGTCGGAGGTGCAGATCAGAGCGCAGGTGGTCTTCACGATCGCATCATTCGGACCGGCTTTGGGTATGGGCTTGTCCGCAAATCCGACCTGGTGCAGGTCCTTCATCGCAAATGCCTTCATAGTTGACGCCCTCCGTGATACTTATTGAGCGCTCCAAATACCCTCAGCTTCCAACCCCGTTGACCAAACACGCGCGGACGTGCGGGAATAACTGATCAACGCGAGCGCTCGTACAATGAAACCATCAAATACGTATTCCTGTCTGGTTACACGCAAAATCGGAGCAGCGCCTCATAGCTTGATAAAGCCGTCCATGCTCCAATTTTCCGAGCCGACCCCATTGTGAACAAAGAACAGCCCGTCCGGATCGTATTTTCTTTTGATTTCAGCCAGGCGCGGATAGTTGCCGCCCCAGTATGATTGCTGCCATCCACTTTCGAAGTAATTGCTCTCACTTACATACGATCCCGGATGCGGCACGAGTGCACGAAGCTGACTCACGCATCGATCGATGCGGGCCGCAGCCTTGCCGCCCAGGCCCGCCGACGGTTCATGGCCGGGAATTCCCGGATATGCGGATGCCTGACCGTCGCCCGCGATCGCCAGAGCGAAAGCGGTCAGCACGGCTGGATTCATCGCTGTATCTTTCGCCGCCGCGATCACGTCGGAGGGCGCCCCGGCGAGTCCCTTGTTGAGATGCAGTTCGAGACTTGAATACCGCGAGCCCGCAAACAACGCGTCGGTGAGGCGACCCTGCGCATTATCCTCGAGCAGTGAGGCGGGCAGCCACAACGATTCGTAACCCCAGATAAACCACCCGGCTTGTCCCGCGTCACCCTTCCACCACACGTTGTTTGGTTCCGCGCCAGGCCTATTGTCGAAGTCGAAGACAGGCTGCTGAAGCACGTCTGCCAACACATGATCAAATAAGCCGATCATTGGATTGGTATTGGGGAAGGCCATTTCAGGCCAATGCTCCTTCCACCATTGTACGTCCCAGAAATGCCGCGCCGGTACACTTCCGATTACCAACCGTCCTTCAATTGAGTATTCGTGAGATGAATGCGCTACCCAGTCCAGAAACGGCTGCCAGATCTTTTTCGCCTGCTCCGTGTCCAATCCCTGCGACACCATCCTGATGGCGAGCGTGTTGTTGGGATTTACATGGGCTTGCTCTCCCCAATGGTCGTTGAACAGGTGCTCGCGGTAGAAGCTCACGAACTCGCGGATGAGGTGCCGATAAGCGACATCCGAGGCCGCCTTGATCGTGAAATTGGCCACGCCGAAAAACTTGGGAAGCTCGTGAAGGCGCAATGTCACCTTACTCACCACGCCGAAGGTGCCGCCTCCGCCGCCCTTCAGCGCCCAGAAGAGATCAGGATTAGCACACGCATTGGCGATCCGAATCTGGCTGTCGGCGGTGACGACTTCGGCTTCCAGCAAACTCGCGGCGGCAAGGCCGCAATGTTTCGAGAAGCTTCCGAAGCCACCACTTTGAATCAACCCCGCGACGCCGACGGTCGTGCATCCGCCGCCCTGAACATATTTCCCACCCTTGGTCGTAACCGCGTCGTAAGCCTGCATCCAGATCGTTCCGGCGCCGAGCGTCACAGCCGGCCGCGGCTGCAGAGTGTGCTCGCATCCCTGCGGAACGAACGCGTCGTGAATAGTGATGTCGTGCATGTGCCGGGTCCAAATCAGCAGCGAATCAGGCGCATTGGAGGTGCCTTGATAACTGTGGCCGCCGCCCTTGACCACCAGGCGCAGGTTGTTCTCGCGGGCGAAATTCACCGCCGCGGCGATGTCTTGGGCGTTCCGCGCCGCGACCGCGTAAACGCTTGGTTTGGTAGCCCATGCGTCGACCCATCCCAGGGTTTGGGTTAGTCCGGGCTGGTCGCCGATATAGTATGGATTTTTCAGGTTCTCCCAGAGACGCGTGGCCGCGGCGCTGGCCGAATCATTTTTGAATCGTGCAAGAGGAAAGTTGACAGGAACCAGGTTTCCTCCGACTCGCTCATTGAGTCGCTTCCATGCCGGCTTCGAGGGCCATGCGGCATCAGAGGGACGGCGCCGGTGGAAGGTCATACTCGCCAGAAGGCGGCCAGGTAAAATCGGCAGGAGTGCCGCCGATCCGATCGCTTTCAAGAATGCCCTTCGGTTCATCGCGCCCTCGTCGATTATCTCTATAATGGATACGTGCAGGTAATGCTTCATTTCGTTCAGGATGACGTGGCCCCAAAAGATCACAAACTCTCAGGATGACCTGTTGAGAGCGTGACAGTAGTTACGGGAACACGATAATAGGTTCGGTTTTGTCCATGTTTAATCGACGAGTAAGCCGCTGACGGAAACCTCGCGACGCGTCCTGTGAAATTCAGGCATTGATGCCTTTGCGCACCTTGAGTTTCTGCAGCAGCGAATCGATCTTCCGCTCCCGCTCCAGCGCGTGGAAGCGGCCATTGATGTCACCGCTCAAGACTTCATTGGTGGCTCGCGCCAACGTTTCCTCACGAGTGACCTTGGAATGCATAGGTTCGAAGGCGCCGCTTTCAGGCCCTTGCCCGGCGTTCGCGGTCCGTTGCGCGGCAGGGCGGCGAGATCCTGCGGATCGAGGGCGACTATGCGATCGACCTCGGACGCGGCAAGAAGCCGGTTACGCTCGGCGGTTTGGGCTCGATTGGCGCGCGCGCCGGCGGGATCGATTCGTTCAAGCTCCCCTATCTCGAGGGCAAGCGCGGCGGCTTCGACTCGCACGCCCGCATCAAGGACATGGATGCCGAGGGCATCGACGCGGCCTTTCTCTATCCGAGCATCGGGTTATTTCTTGGCGCGACGAAGGACCCTGAATTTTCGGCGGCGACCTGCCGCGGCTATAATCGATGACTCGCGGACTACTGCAAGCCCTATCCCGAGCGACTGTTTGGCGCCGCGATGCCGCCGTCGCAATCGATTCCCCATGCCGTCCAGGAGATGAAGTTCGCGGTCGAGGAGTTGGGTTTCCGATGTGGTTTTATCCGGCCCAGCCCCTACGGCGATCGCTGCCTGCACGACCGCGCGAACGATCCAATATGGCAGGCCGCGCAGGACCTCGATTTTTCTATAGGAATTCACAGCGGCTCCGAAAGCGGTCAACAGACCATAGGGTTCGACGTTTCACGCAAGGATTCGCCGTGCGCCATCTGATCGCTCATACGATGGAGATGGAGCGGCGACGACGAGTCTGATCATGTGCGGGGTCTGCGATCGATTTCCCAAGCTGCGGATCACTTTTCTTGAGTCGGGCGGCGGATGCTAGATTGTAAACCAGTCGTGGCGGCGCCGGCGTGACCAGCGCCCGCCACCACGCATCGGCCGCATAAATCCAGTCTGGCTCACTGTCGTCGGACGGCATCTCGACCGGCTTCCCGCGCGCCGTCAGTTCGGGCAACACCATGTAATGCACATCGATCGGAGCCGTGAGATTCTCCGAGTAGAATGTTCTGGCGGAACTACTTCAATGAGTATCGAGCGCTCGACCGTGCCGTCTTCGGCATTTCCACAGACAATCGGACGGCAACAATATTGAAGTTGTATGTCGTAAAGGCTGAACACGCGGCGTCCAGCGATTCCGAGGGTCGTGACCTGAGATCAGTCTGGGCGCGAAACTTGCTGCCGTTCACGTAAATTATGGGGAATACACAGTCATCCGCTGAGGATGAGCAAATCTTCCCCCCATAAAAATTCGGTCGTTATGAACTATGCTTTTTCTACATACAAACATGGCAATCCGGCAGGACTGAGATTAAGGCGGTTTACCGCACTGTTGTTCGCCATATTGCTAGCTTTTGCCACTGCGGGTTGCTCTGACACGGGTCTAGGAGCTGCCGCCGGGGCAGGCGGTGGTGCACTGGTAGGTTCCGCGGTCGGTCATCCATGGATTGGCGCACTCGTAGGCGGAGCCGGCGGCGCCGTGGCGGGACATGAGATTGGTAAGAGCCAGAACAAGAACAGAGATCAGTCCGACCAGGAGTAATCGCACGCACTGCCTCGTCCTGATCATCTGGTCGAACAACCAAAGCGCCGTCACTACATACCGTATCCCGCCTCAGCGGTTCCTGCGCAAGTTATCGCGGCTTCATGATCAATTCCTCGACATCGCGCAGCCGATCCTTGCCAAAGAAGATTTCGTCGCCAACGAAAAAAGTGGGTGAGCCAAAAGTGCCGCGCTCGACCGATCGCCGAGTATTCTCGACCAGTTGCTCTTTGACCTTCGGAGTTTGAACCAATTCCAGGATTCGAACCGCGGGCAGGTGCGACTCCTCGAATGCGACGCGCATCACTTCCGGATCGTCCATTTTTTTTGGTTCAACCCACATGTGGCGATAAATCTCGTCCACGTAGCGTTCGAAATTGCCGAGTATCCGCGCCGCTATAGCGCCGCGCATCAGGGTCAAGGTATTCACTGGGAAATAAGGATTGGGCGTGAAGCGGGTGATTCCGTGACGCTGAATGAAACGCCGCGTTTCCAGCCGTTCGTATTCCGGTTTGTTCCTGATACCCGCGAGGCTTTCGGCGGGGGAGCGATTGTTGGTAAGCTTGAAAATGCCACCGAGCAGGACCGGTACATATTCAAACTTCACGCCGGTGCGTTCCTCGATCTGAGGAATAACCAGATGGCTCAAATAGGCGTTTGGGCTGCCGAAATCGAAATGAAATTCCACCTTCGTCATGGACTCACCATTTTTCGCCGTAGGGCCGAATCTCCTGCTCGAAGGTCCACGCGTCGCGCGGTTGTTGATATAGCCGCCAATAAGTCTCGGCTATCGAAGCGGGGTTCAGAAGGCGGTCCGCGGCAAGATTCTTCACCGCGGCGTCACCCTCACGCTCCCGAATGCGATCGCGCACCCATGCGGTATCCACACCGGCGTCGATGATGAGATGGGCGACGTGGATGTTCATCGGTCCCAGCTCGCGCGCGATGCTCTGGGCGACCGCGCGCAGGCCAAATTTCGCGCTGGCAAAGGCGGCGTAACCAACGCCGCCACGGAGACTGGCGGTTGCTCCGGTAAAAAAGATGGAGCCGCGGCCGTGTGGAAGCATTAGCCGTGCGGCTTCGCGGCCGGCCAGGAAACCGGCGTAGCAGGCCATCTCCCAAACTTTGCGAAAGACGCGTTCGGTCGTCTCAAGAATGGGATAGTTCACGTTCGCGCCAACGTTGAATACGCAAAGCTCGAGTGGCGCTTCATTCTCGGCCTCCCGCAGAAAAGCGGTTACGGCATCTTCCTTTCGAGCGTCGAGCGTGCGTGCGAAAATATGGCCGCCCGAAGCTTCGACATCCTCAACCAGGGGCGCAAGCTTGTCGCCGTTGCGGCGGCCGGCGAAGATGATGAATCCTTCGGCGGCAAATCTTTTGGCGATTGCCGCACCGATATAATCGCCGGCTCCAATCACCGCGACAGTGGCATTTCTTTTTTCCATTTTAGTATGGTCATACACCGATCCGCCGCCAGCACGCGAATCGTCATGAGGCCGTCGGGATCGCTCTCCATCGAGAGAGTCGGCTCATCAGGATAGCGAGTAAGAATAGGGTTATGGTCTTGAAGCGTACCGCTTCCTTGCTGTGCGAACGAAGACACAGCGCGCATCAAACAGTGTCAAGGACGCTAATTTCAAAACCTACCCTATTGACTGACTCGCCTCTCAAGGACATTGATACAAATTGAATCGATGGTGATGGGGTTCACCGAAACCGCTCCGCTGGAGCTAATGACCCCTACTGGTGCAATACACGGGTAGGGGTCTCCCGTTTTCAAAGGGACACTGCCCAAACGGGCAAGTCCGCTCCGGTCGGCTTTATTTCAAAACCTGGCAGGCTTGCGGAATCAGCACTTCGCGGCTGCAGGCGCTGAAGTGCCGGCTTAGAGGTCAGCGTGATGTTTAGCGGACGGGGCAAACTGCTCTCCATCTTTATCGGCGAAAGCGATCAGCATGACCACGAGGCTTTGTATCTGGCGCTGCTGGAGATGTTGCGGCGCGAGGGATGCAGTGGCGCGACCGCAATCAAGGGAACCGCCGGCTATGGCATTTCGTCGCTAATACACACGTCAACCATTCCGCGTCTTTCGCTGGACCAGCCCATCGTGATTATTGCGGTCGACCGGCCGGATCGAATGGATCGCCTGGTTGGCAAAGTGCGTGAGCTGGCGCCGAAGGCGTTGGTCACCCTTCAGGATGTCGATGTGCTGCAATCGGGAGCGTCGTTTGAACAGGGTGCCGGCTTGAAAAACGAATCGAAATGACGAGAGCGCTGCTCGCCTGAGTTGGAGGTTGCCGCATCTTGACCGTGATCTGGGTTGGGCTGGGCGGGTTCCTGGGTGCGAATGCTCGCTATCTGCTGGGAGGCTGGGTCGCCCGCTGGCTTGGTGTCGGCTTTCCCTATGGTACCTTCATTATCAATATCAGCGGGTGCTTCATTCTCGGATTTTTCCTCGCCTTGGTTCAAGACCGCCTTTGGGTACATCCGAACGTCCGGCTGCTATTCGCGGTGGGTTTTGTGGGCGCCTATACGACTTTCTCGACCTTCGAATACGAATCGGTGCGTCTGCTGCAAGACGGCGAAATGCTGCTGGGCGTGACTTATCTTATCGGGAGCGTGGTTGCGGGCGGGATCGCCGCGATTGTTGGAATCGCGCTCGGCGGCTGGGTGTGACTCTCCGCCGAATCGCATTCGGCACTGAGGTTCATTCTTCGGTCCTACGCTAGTTCGGAATCGCCCAGCCTGATTTTTATGACTGTTTTCGGCTTTTCGCGCAAATTATGAAACCTCGGCGCCGGCGCTTCGTCGTTCTGAAGGGCTAGCGAATGAAAGACCAGCGAGGGCAGGCCCGAAGCGGCGGTTGCCTCAGGCGCACGCCCGTGTAAAATTTGCGATACCTCACTTGAGACCCTTTATTCATAGGCTCTCGCGAGCGGTCCTTTGCTCAGCCTTACTGATCGTGCTGGCCATTGCGCTGGCGCCTCGAGCTCATCGTCTGCGCAGTTCAACCCGAGCGGAAATCTCGGTACGCGCGTCCGTTGGTCATCGTGGGCAGCGTCAGAGGATGGGATCGCCAGCGGCGGTCACCAGCGCTGTTGCGCATCGCGAAATTACTCCGCAAGCTTTGGCCGATAACGGCTATGATGCTGGATTGTCCCGCTTTGTAACGCGCGTGGTGAACACGCGCGCCCCGCCCACCCCCTTTCCACTTTCTTGAACATTCGGTCCGACCGCTAAGACGAAAATTCCGCGTCGCTCAACGCGGCGTGCGTGCGGCGCCGGCAACAAGCGGTCGTGTCACGGTCCGATGCTCGCGTCAGTGGAAGGGCAGCTTATGTCTTTGAGTTGGTTCATGGGGCCAGCCTCGATGAGGCGGCGCATATCCGCAGTCCTGATTGTTATTGCGGCTTTGTCGCTGGATTGTACAAGGCCGCACAGTGTCGACGCGGCCGGTCCGTCGATGGAAAAGCAACCATTGCCGGCGGCCCGGATGCAAGGAGGACCGCCGCAATTGCCTCCTCGCACATGGATGCCCGCTACGCAGAGCCCATCCGGCACGCGCGCGCCGATTAGCTCGTTCAGGTTTCAAATCGATCAGGCCGTGGTGGCGCGTGAGCTCGACGGGTTGATCAGGGAAGCGGTCGCGAAGAACCCGGATTTAGCCGCCGCACGGGCGGGTGTGGTCGCGGCGCAGGCGCGCGTGCCGCAGGCCGGGATGCCCAAAGATCCGGAGATTGGCTTCCGCATGAAGGACCTGCCGACGACTTTTTCGATGGTGCGCGAGAATGCGACTGAGAAGCAGACCGTGTTTCGCGCGACCTATCCATTTCCGGGCACGCTGGGGCTCAAGGAATCGATCGCCGGCAAGGATGCGGAGGCCATCCGGGAGAAGCTTCACCTAGCCCAGTTGCAATTGATTACCGCGGTTCGCCTCGCTTTCACGGATATCTTCCTCACCGACAAGAACATCCAACTGGCACTGGAAGACCAGCAAACGCTGCGTGAGCTGGCCGAGATTGCGACTTCCAAGTACCGGCTCGGACCCGGCCTGCAGCAGGACGTGCTCAACGCCGATGTTGCCCTGGCACGTATTGACGCCACGCTGATGGAATTGTCGCGGCGCCGCCGCAGCCGCCTGATTACGCTCGCGGTGCTGCTAAATCGCGATCAGGTACAAGTCGAGCCGCTGGGCGTTCCTCCGCCAGCCAATCTCAGCCATAGCGAACTGGAACTCTCCCAGATGGTCCAGGCGACCGATCCCGCCATCCTCGAGGCGGTGCGCGAGGTTGAGCGCGATCAGTTGAACGTCAAGCTCGCACGTTACGCGGCGCTACCGGACTTCTCGTTTGAGACGGAATATGGGGTGCGCGAAAATCACCCGGCTTCGAGCAAATATCGCTCGGCCTCCTCCTATACCGCACTCAATCGGCCCGATCTGCTGACCGGCGAAGTGCTGCTGTCAGTGCCGATCTTTTATTGGTGGAAGCAGCGGCAACAGGTGATCGAGGCGCAAGCGAAGCTCGCACAGAGCCGTGCCAATCTGGAGGCGACGCGGCGCCGCGCGCTCGGCGCGCTGCGGGATCTGCTGGAGCGCTACCGTCAGCACGAGCAGGTCGCACGCGCTTTCCAGACGCGCGTCATTCCACTCGCGCGCAGCCAGGTGGCCGCTTCACTCAGCGCCTACCAGGTTAGCGCGGTCGATTTTCTGACTCTGCTCGACTCCCAGCAAAAGCTCGAAGATTACCAGAACGAATACTGGCTGAATCGCGCCAAACGCTACCAAGACCTGGCCCAAATCGATGAGCTAAGCGGCGCACCGCTGATCGAAACCGGATGGAACCGATGAAAACCAACAAGTTGATCCCGGCCTTCGTGGCCGGGCTCGCGATTGGCGTTCTCGCCACAGTCTACATCGTGCGCGGCGGACACAGCGCGCAGGCGCGGGTCGCTTCAATAACTCATCCGCAAAATCCCGCTCCACCCGTCCATGCTGACGCCGTCGCGATCGATTCGACCATGATCCAGGACCTCGGCGTGCGCACCGCGCTGGTGGAACCGCGCGTGGTTGCGCAGGCGATCCATACCACCGGCTATGTCGATTATGACCAGGAGCGCATCAGCAAAATCAACGCCCGCATCAGCGGATGGGTCGAGCATTTGTACGTAGCCTACGCTGGTCAAGAGGTTCGCCGGGGACAGACCTTGCTCGACATCTATAGTCCCGAGTTGGTTTTGACGCAGGAAGACTATATCCGTTCGCGGCGGCTGGCGGCGGGCGCGAATGACGCCCAAGGCACGGCTGAACTGGCTGGCAAGGACCTGATGACCGCGGCACGCGACCGCCTTCGGCTATGGGGTATCTCACCCTCCGAGTTACGCCGGCTTGAACGCGAGGGCGAGTCCTCCGAGACCGTGCCCTTGCAATCCACCAAAGCCGGCGTCGTGGTTGACAGCAAGGTGGTCGAAGGTGCGCACGTGCGCGCCGGTGATGATCTGTACACTATCGCCGACCTCTCGCGCGTATGGGTTTACGCGGACATTTACGAACGTGAGCTGCCAGCCGTACACGTGGGCGAACGTGCGAAGATTACCAGCGATGCACTCCCCGGCAGGATCTATGAGGGCGCCGTCGCTTATATTTATCCCTCGGTCAACGAGCAGTCGCGTACGGTGCGCGTGCGCCTGGAATTCCGCAATCCCGGTTACGATTTGCGCCCGGGCATGTACGTCAACGTGACGCTGGCGGCGGTTACCTCCGCGCCGACGCTGGCAATCCCGGCCGAGGCGGTGCTGAACTCGGGGGTACGCAAAATCGTCATCGTCGCGCGTGGCAGCGGCCATTTCGAGCCGCGCCAGATCAAGGCGGGACGGGAATCGGCGGGATACGTGCAGGTACTCGCCGGCGTCTCGCCAGGCGAACGGGTGGTTACCTCCGCGCAGTTCCTGATCGATTCCGAATCCAATCTGAATGAGGCGCTCAACGCGATGGCGCCGGGCGCGCTCACAACCAATGACACCGCGCCAGCCCAAAACGTCAAGCACAGGTAGGCGGCGATGCTCGAACGGGTAATCGAAGGCGCGGTACGGAACCGCTTCATGGTGGTGCTGGCGACGGTGCTGTTGTGCGCCTGGGGCATCTGGGCGGCCGGCAATATCACGCTCGATGCCGTTCCCGACATGAGCGATACGCAGGTGATCATTTACACTCCGTATGTGGGTCAGCCGCCCCAGGTAGTGGAGGACCAGCTCACCTATCCGCTCGTGCATGCACTCCTCGGCGTTCCCAAGGTCAAGGTGGTGCGCGGTTTCTCGTTCTTCAATTTCTCGTTGGTGTACGTGGTCTTCAACAGCGGCACTGACCTCTACTGGGCGCGTGCGCGCGTCCTCGAATATCTCAACTATGCGGCACAGCAGTTGCCCACGGGGGTAACACCGGTGCTGGGGCCGGACTCCACCGGCGTCGGCTGGGTCTTCGAGTACGTCCTGGCTGATCCAACCAACAAATACGACTTGCAGCAATTGCGCGCCTACCAGGATTGGCATTTGAGATTCGCCCTCAATACGGTGCCGGGCGTTTCGGAAGTGGCCTCGCTGGGCGGCTTCGTCAAGCAATACCAGGTGGAGGTCGATCCGCGGAAACTGGTCGCCTACAAGCTCTCATTGTCGAAGGTCAAGGAAGCCATCAAGCGCAGCAACAACAGCGTCGGCGGGCGCGTGCTGGAACGCGGCGGAGAAGAATACCGCATCACCGCGCTCGGCTATATTCAGTCGCTCAACGATCTCAGGACAATTCCGCTCGGCGTCGGAGCCAACGGCACACCGATTTATTTGAGTGACGTCGCGGATGTGCATATCGGACCTGAATTGCGCCGCGGCGTGTCGGACCTCGATGGCCGCGGCGAGGCGGTGGTCGGCATCGTCGAAATGCGTTCAGGGGAAAACGCGCTGGAGGTAATCAACCGGGTCAAGCAGCGGATCAAGGAATTACGTCCCACGCTGCCGTCCGGCCTCGAGATCGTACCGATTTACGACCGCTCGGGCCTGATTGAACGGTCGATGCGCACCCTGCGCGATAAACTCCTGGAAGAGAGCCTCATCGTGATCGCGGTGACACTCGTATTCCTGGCAAACTTCGGCGCCGCGACGGTCGCGGTCCTGACCATTCCAGCGGGTGTGCTGCTGGCGGCAATCGCGATGTACTACCTCGGTGCCAGCGCCGATATCATGTCAATGGCGGGCATCGCGGTTGCGATCGGCGCGATGGTTGACGCGGCGGTGGTGATGGTCGAAAACGGCCATCGCTATCTCAACGAAGGACGCCTGACACCCGAGCGAGCCATCGTCAAAGCCGCGACCGAGGTCGGCCCCGCGCTTTTTTTCTCGTTGCTCATCATTACTCTGAGCTTCATCCCGGTATTCGCTTTGACGGCGCAGGCAGGACGCCTGTTCCGTCCATTGGCAATGACCAAGACGTTGTGTATGGCGGCGGCGGCGTTGCTTTCGATTACGCTGACGCCGGCGCTCATGTCGCTATTGATGGCGCATCGGCACGGCAAGCCCGCGCAAATTAGCGAAAGCAGGCTCGACCGCCTGCTGCATGCGACCTATCGCCCGCTGCTGATTCGCGCGATGAATCATCGCCGGGCGGTGGTATTGGTCTTCTTCGTGCTGCTCGCCAGCACCGTTATTCCATGGTCGCGCATCGGCCTGGAGTTTATGCCCGCCGTTTTCGAAGGCGATCTCGCCTACGCCCCCACCGCCTATCCTGGAATATCGATTACCCAGTCGAAGATGCTGTTGCAGCGTGCCGATCGCATCATAATGACGTTCCCGGAAGTGGCCCACGTGCTCGGCAAAATGGGCCGTGCGGAAACCGCAACCGATTCGGTCTCACTTTACATGGGTGAGATTCTCATCAAGCTCAAATCGCGCGAACAGTGGCGCGCCGACATGACGCCGGACAAATTGGTGGGTCAGATGGATCGCGCGCTGCGGTTTCCAGGGATAATCAACGCCTGGAGTATGCCTATCAAGGAGCGCGTCGACAACGTCAACACCGGTGTGAAGACGCCACTGGGGATCAAGCTCCTGGGCGACAACCTTGAGCAGCTCGAATTGCTCGGCCGCCAAATCGAGGAGCGGCTGCGTTCGCTCCCGGGTACCCGCAGCGTGCTTTCAGACCGCGTCTACGAGGCCAACTACATCAACTTCCATATTCTGCGCAAGCAGGCGGCACGTTACGGACTGCAGGTCGAAGACGTCGAAGACGCGGTGCAACTCGCGATTGGCGGCCTCAACGTGACCACCACGGTCGAGGGGCCGGAGCGTTTTCCGGTCAACGTGCGCTATCCGCGTGAATTGCGCAGTACGCCAGCCGCGCTCGGACGCGTGATTCTCTATACGCCCTCGGGCCAGCAGGCGCCGCTCTCACAAGTGGCGCGACTCGAGGAAACCAACGGGCCGACCGCCGTCAAGAGCGAAGGCGGACGCATGACCAACTGGATCTACATCGACCTTAAGCCGGACGTGGACCTTGGCAGTTATGTCAAGGCCGCGCAGGCGGCGCTCAAGCCGATGAAGCTTCCGCATGGCTATTCGATGGAGTGGAGTGGCGAGTATCTATACCT
>JBOHWM010000506.1:0-1758 GCA_050736555.1 Binataceae bacterium (SeqCode) | reverse complement strand
CTTTTGCGTGGCACGACAACGATTGGCGGGGTCTTCCGCTCGAACAGTACGTGATCTACGAGCTGCACGTCGGATGCTTCACCTCGGCCGGGACGTTCGCCGCCATAAGCGGCAAGCTCGATTATTTACGTAATCTCGGCGTGACGGCCGTCGAGTTGATGCCGGTGGCGCAGTTCGCGGGCACACGCAACTGGGGTTATGATGGCGTCGATCTTTACTCCCCGCACACCGCTTACGGCGGCGGAGAGGGGCTCAAATCACTGATCGACGCGTGCCATGGGGCGGGGCTCGCGGTCATCATCGACGTGGTTTATAACCACCTCGGTCCCGAGGGGAATTATCTGGCGGATTTCGGCCCGTATTTCACCAATCGCTATCATTCGCCGTGGGGTGAGGCGCTCAATTTCGACGGCGCGATGAGCGACGGAGTGCGGCGTTTCTTCGTGGATAACGCGCTATCTTGGCTGACCGAGTTTCACGCCGACGCGCTGAGGCTCGACGCCATTCACGCCATCTTTGATTTCGGCGCGCGCCATCTGCTGCGGCAGATGGCCGACGAGTTTCATGCGCAAGCCAACGCACTGGGCCGGCGCGCCTTTCTGATCGCGGAAAGTGACCTCAATGATGTGCGCGTGATCAATCCGGTTGAATTCGGCGGCCATGGCCTCGATGCGCAATGGAACGACGATTTTCATCATGCGCTGCACTCGTTGATTACGGATTCGCGCCACGGTTACTTCGCCGATTTCGGAACTGTTGGTGCCCTGCGCAAGGCGCTGGAAGAAGGCTATGTTTATGATGGCCGCTATTCGAGCTTTCGGCAGCGGCATCATGGCAACTCCGCGGCTCGGCGTCCGGGCCTTCAATTCGTGGTTTTCAATCAGAACCACGATCAAATAGCCAACGCATGCGGCGGCTCACGGCTGTCGGGATTGGTTCCACCGTCCGCTTTGAAGCTCGCGGCGGTGATGTTGATGTGCGCGCCGAATCCACCGATGCTCTTCATGGGCGAGGAATTCGGCACTACCACTCCGTTTTTTTATTTCACCAGTTTTCCCGCTCCTGAGCTTGGACGCGCTGTTTCCGAAGGACGTCGCAACGAGTACGCGGACTTTCCCAGCGATGAACCCTTCCCCGATCCTCAGGATGAGAATACGTTCATTCGTTCGAAGATTGACTGGGGCCAGACCACCGTTCCACTCCATCGCGAGATCCTCGCGCTCAATCGCACTCTGATTGAGCTGAGAAAGACCGTCGCGAGCCTCGGCAATTGCCGCAAAGACCTCACCGTTGTGCATACCGACGAGAACGCGCGGTGGTTGGTGCTTCAACGCGGCGACGTGTCCGATAACGGTGCGTTGGTATTGGCGAATTTCGCTAATGAACCGCGCGATATTCCGCCGGTATGGCGCGGAGCAAAATGGCGTCTTAAGCTTTGGACGAATGCGATCGAGTTCGGCGGTGACGGCATCGCGAAGCCGGCGGCGGTACTCGAATCGAATGGCGCCGTGCGGATGGGATCGTTCGGCGCCGCACTCTATCTTTGCCAGGAGACCCGATGACCTCGATTATCATCCACGGCCACTTCTACCAGCCGCCACGCGAAAATGCATGGCTGGAAGCTATTGAGGTGCAGGACTCCGCCGCTCCATATCACGACTGGAATGCGCGCATCAACCATGCGTGTTACGCAGCGAACGGCAGCTCGCGAATCTTAAACAGCCAGAACAAAAGTGTGCGGATTGTGAACAACGACTC
>JBOHWM010000505.1:0-6297 GCA_050736555.1 Binataceae bacterium (SeqCode) | reverse complement strand
CTGCTATACCGAGCAATCAAAAGGTCCGGACGCCGTTCTTCCCCTAACGACGCGGATCGGACTCGGCTTCATGCTCTCGCAGCCGGGTAGCGAGCTCGGCCCGAATCCGCATTCGTTCGGTCATCCGGGCGCGGGCGGTTCGCTTGGCTTTGCGGATCCCGACGCCAAGGTCGGCTTCGGCTACGTGATGAATCAGATGGGCAATGAGCCACTGCTCGATCCGCGTCCCGCCGCTCTCATCGCGGCGGTTTACGAGTCACTCTGACGCGCGGAGGGCGTGCTCCGCGCTCCCGAGAGAACAATATCGAATGGCTGGATGAGCGATCCCGCTCACCTGGCTTCCCCACCGCGCAGCGGGCATGCCATGGCCGTTACGCTATGAGAGGAACTCCAGCACGATGCGATTATATTGATCGTGATGCTCATATTGCGCCCAATGTCCCGTCAGCGGTTCGCTATGAAACTGCGCATGCGGAATCATCGAGGCCAGTCGCCGGCCAACTTCAGGACCGGGCTGATTCTTGTCGCCCCAGTAAACCAACGTCGGCTGAGTGATCTGGCGTGCGATCGCGTCGATGATCCAATGGCGCGCCGGTCCAGGTCCATTGGGATAATGATGTAGGAACTCGCGCTGCACGCGATTGATAGCCGGATCGCGATAGATTTTTCCTCGCAACGCGACGGTCTCTTCACCGATAATATTTGGATCAAAGACCACGCGGCGTAAACGTTCGCGAATGTTGGCGTCACTGGGATCATCGAGAAAGGTCAGCGACGGCCGCAGGTTGGTGTTCACGCGCTGCGTAAAATTTGGAATTGAACCTTCTTCCGGAGCGTATCCGGTCGCGGTGGTCAAAACCAGTTTCTCCACCCGCTCCGGATATTTGAGCGCGAACAACATCGCCACCCAGCCACCTAGCGACTGTCCTTCCAGATGCACGCGTGGAAGCTTTAGCGTGTCGAGCACATCGCGTACCTGATCGACCAGCGGTGGCAACACCTCATCCTCAAAGCCCTCGCTCTGCGATCTTCCATGCCACAGGAAGTCCATTGCGATCGTTCGAAAATGGCCGGCGAAGACCGGAATGTTGCGAGCATGATTTTCGGCGTGTCCGCCGGCGCCATGCAGCAACAAGAGCGGAAATCCTTGTCCGCTTTCGATCACGCGCGTGCGGTAGCGTCCGCGTAACAGGTAGGTTTGACAATCCAGCAATTCGACCCAGTAAGTAGTCATGACAGCGTTCCTCGACGATCGGATTCACCAGCGCGCGCCCTGATCACGCACTTGCCGGCACATGCATTCCCAATAACATTTGCGGACGTCCAGGCAAACGGCGAATGGCTAACCATTGCCTATGCCGCGGCCGGCCTGAAGCGCTTGACAAAATGCGTCTGGATGATCGATCTTGAGCACGTTCAGGACTGATTGGACTCATTTCATATGCTGGATTCGACTGATATCATCGGAGTTGCGGAGGGCGGCGACGATACGGCGGCGCCAAGCCGTATCGAACGCAAGAAGCGCGAGAAGCTGTCGGCGATCAAACGTGCCGCCCGCGAGTTGTTTGCGAAAAAGGGTTTCAAGTCGGCGACCACGCGTGAAATTGCTGAACATGCCGACATCGGCACCGGCACTCTGTTCCTCTACACCACCAGTAAGGAGGAACTCCTGGTCGAGATCTTTATCGAAGAACTGGGCGAAACACTCAACGAAGCCTTCGCCACTACCTGCGCTGACGACCATCTACTCGAACAGATCCTGCACATTTTTTTCGCGCTGGTACGTTACCACGATCCCGACCGCGAGCTTGGGCGCGTATTTGTCAAGGAACTGCTTTTCGTCGAGCGCAAGCTGAATCAACGCGTGGCGGCATTTTTCGACGGCATTTACCAGCGGATGACGGCGATTATCGCGCGTGCGCAAGAGCGCGGCGAGCTATCACGCGAGGTGCCAGCGCGTCCTCTCGCGCGTAACCTATTCGCACTATACCTCTTCACACTCAAGAAATGGCTCGCTGGCGACTATCCGCGCCAGGATTGTGAGCGCTGGCTGCGGGAATCGCTGGGGCTTCATTTGTGTTGTGTCGCGCCGATCAAAGACCCGCGCGTTTCACCGGTACGACGCGCGCGAAGGGCAGCCAAGGGTGGTACGGCGAACAGACGGCGTTAGAGCAGCTCGCGACTAGAGCGATTGATCGTCAAAGCGGCTGTATTCGAATCAAGACTAACCGCTCTAAGGAAGCAAACTGATGGGTGCGCGAACCGGCGAAGGATACTTGCGCGGCCTCAAAGATCGGCGCGCAATCTGGGTCGGAGACGACCGTGTCAGCGATATCGCGAGCCACCCCGCCTTTGCCGGCGCCGCGCGCGCTCTGGCGGCCGTGTTCGACCTGCAGCATCGCGCCGCTGAAGTCTGCCTGATGCCCGATCCAGAGACCGGAGAACCGATCAACGTCAGCCACATGATTCCCCATTCACGCGCCGACCTGGAACGGCGCCGCGCCTGTTTGGAGAGAATTTCTGAATTCACCGTGGGGGTGATGGGGCGCACGCCTGATTATATGAATGTGACTTTTGCCGGGTTCGCCGGGCGCGCAGACGAATGGGCGATTTCAGGCAATGATCGGGGCGCGGCCAATCTGGTCGATTATCAGAAATTTCTTGCGCGCAAAGATATTTCGCTGACGCACACGATTGTCCATCCGACGATCGACAAGGCGCTCGGCGATGCGCCCAGGCCCGGCAACGACGTCGCGCTGCATAAGGTCGCCGACACCAGCGATGGGATCATCGTGCGCGGCGCGCGCATCTTATCGACCTTGGCTCCGTTTGCGGATGAAATCGCGGTCTACCCTGGCTTTCCATTGCCGCCGGGTGCCGACGCCTACGCGCTCTCGTTCTGTATTCCAATGGCGACGCCCGGGCTCAAATTCATTTGCCGCGACAGTTGCGCGCGTAGCGGCAACATCTTCGATTTTCCGCTGTCGAGCCGCTTCGATGAGCAGGACGCGTTTGCGATCTTCGATGACGTTGAAGTGCCACGCGAGCGCCTGTTCATCGACGCCAATTTCGATGTCTATAACGCGGTGATGGCCACCAGTTGGTGGCCCAACATCATGCATCAGACCATGATTCGCGCGCAGACCAAGCTTGAGTTCGCCTGGGGCCTGGCGACGCGCATGACCGAGGCGATTAACGACACCAAGCCGCAGACCAATCAAATGCTGGGAGAGATTTGGACTTACGCGGAATTCGCGCGCGCGGCGGTAAGAACGTCCGAAGCTGAGGCGCATGAGTATGCGCCCGGCGTCTGGTTTCCTAAATACGAACCGCTGGCGGCGTTGCGCGCGGCGCTGCCGGTATGGTTTCCGCGTGTGAATGAAATCATCCGGCTGCTCGGCTCGCACAATTTATTGGCCGCACCGACACGCGCGCAGTTTGACGATCCCGAATTGCGGCCGCTCATCGACCGTTATTTGCGCGGAGCCAGGGGCGTTGCGGCCGAAGAACGCGCCCGCCTGTTCCGGCTGGGGTGGGACTTCACCGCCAGCGCGCTCGGCGGCCGCAACGAGCAATACGAGCGGTTCTATCTCGGTTCGGCCGCGCGTAATTACGAACTTGCCCAAACGATTCCGGCGCAGGACCGCGCGCGCCGGCTCGTCGACCGTTTTCTCAAGGAGGAATTGCCATGAAAGAGGCAACCACTGCGGCCCGTACCAAGGTCGCGGGCGTTGATGTTTCGACCGCCCACTGGATTGGTGGCAAGCGCTACGAATCGGCCCGCACTTTCGAGGTCATCTCACCGATTGATTGCTCGAGCATCGCTGATATTTCAGCCGGCGGCGCGGAGGAAATCAACGCCGCGGTGGCGGCGGCACGGCGTGCATTTCCGGCCTGGGCGGCGCTTGGTCCTGAAGGGCGTGCGCCCATCCTGCATCGTTTCTCTGAAGCGATCTTGCGCCACGGTAAAGAACTGGCGGCGGTCGAGACGACGGATAACGGCTCGCTGCTGGTGGCCAATATCCATCGGATGGTGCCCCGAACCGCGCTCAATATCTCGTTTTTCGCCGACTGGGCGCTCAAGCTCAATAGTGAGGTGATCGAATCGCCCGACGTGCACAATCATGTGCGTTACGACCCGGCCGGCGTTGCCGCGCTGATTACACCCTGGAACGGCCCGTTGATGCTCACCACCTGGAAGATCGGACCGGCGCTGGCGGCGGGGAATACGGTGGTCGCGAAACCGCCGGAATGGGCGCCGCTCACCTGTTCGATGCTGGCGGATATTGCCCACGAGGCCGGTTTGCCCCTTGGTGTGCTGAACGTGGTTCAGGGAATCGGAGAGGAGGCGGGCGCCGCGCTGGTGGCGCATCCCGACGTCGATCGCATCAGTTTTACTGGTTCCACCGACACTGCGCGTCTGATCGGACAATCGGCCGCGCGTTCGATTACGCCGGTAAGTTTCGAATTGGGCGGCAAATCACCCTTCATCGTGATGGGTGACGCCGACCTCGGCGCCGCCGCGCAAACCGTGGCGGGGCAATACTTCAACGCCGGGCAAGTTTGTCTGGCTGGTACGCGCGTGATGGTCGACGAGCAAATCGCCGACGGCTTTCTCGCCAAGGTCAGCGAAGCGGTCTCCGCAATGACAGTAGGCGACCCGCGCGACTCCGCGACCAAGATTGGACCGCTGATCACACGCGAGCATTTCAGCCGTGTACAGGGCTTCGTTGAGCGGGCGCTCAAAGACGGCGCGCGTCCTTTATGGGGCGGTGCGCGCGATCGATTCGGCGAGCTTTACTATGAGCCGACCCTGCTCGCCAACGTGCGTCCTGACATGGAAGTGTCGCAACGCGAAGTGTTCGGCCCGGTTCTGACGTGGCAGACGTTCAAGGACGACGATCAGGCACTTGAACTCGCCAATAACACGAGCTATGGGCTGGCGGCGATGGTCTTTTCGCGCAACGAGCAGCGCGCCTGGCAGATGGCCTCGCGGGTTAAGGCGGGCACGGTATGGGTGAACTGTTTTTTCGTGCGCGACCTGGCGGTGCCGTTCGGCGGCGCGCGTAATTCAGGCATCGGCCGCGAAGGCGGCAACTGGAGTTTCGATTTTTACTGCGACGTGAAGAACGTCTCGATACTCAAAGGCTCGTTTATGTGAACAGCTAAAGCTGAATTGTCGAGTAGTTGGTCCGGGATTTCCAGCAAGGAGAAGACGAGGGATCATGTCGAAAGTACACGATTTGGCAATCTTCGCGACTGTGATTCTGATGCTGTGCCCACCGGTATTAGCGGATTCGGCACGATCCAATCCCGCCGGGTACGGTCATCAATAGCCAGAACGGCGTCACTACAAGCAGTATATGACTGACAGCATGCCGGCGTTATTTGATTCGGCCGCCCGCGACGTGACCGAGCCGCCGCTATAGCGACGGCTCTCAAGGAGAACAAGATGGTTCAGATAACCGAATTGGGCTACATGGGAGTCGGGGTCAGGGACCTGGATGCGTGGAAGGATTTCGCCACTCGGATAATCGGCATGGAGTTGGCCGACGATGGCGAGCGCGACCGCTGTTATTTGCGCATGGATTATTGGCACCATCGGCTGGTGCTTCACCAAGGCGATGATGATCTCGAGTACCTGGGCTTCAGGGTCGCGGGCGCGGACGAGTTTACCCAGATGCAGCGCCAGCTTTCCGAGGCCGGCATCAGCTATCGTGTCGGTTCGGAGGACGAGGCGGTCGAACGCCACGTGCTGGAAGTGATGAAGCTGAACGATCCGGCCGGCAATCCTATCGAAATCTTTCATGGCCCCGAGATTCAATTCAGCAAGCCGTTTCATCCGGGGCGTCGCATGCATGGGCGCTTCAAAACCGCGACCGGCGGTCTTGGCCACTGCATTATTCGCCAGGACGACCCCGCGGCGGCGCAACGTTTCTTCACGATTCTGGGAATGCGCGGCGGCGTCGAATACAAGTTTCGTGTGGGCAAGCGGCTGATCGCGCCCATCTTCATGCATTGCAACGATCGCGACCACACGGTCGCCTTCGGCGTCGGTCCGGAGAAGCGGCGTATCAATCATCTGATGATCGAGGTCGATAACCTCGACGACCTGGGGCTGACGCACGACCTGGTGCGGCGCGAAAAGGTTCCGGTGGCGATTACCCTGGGCAAGCATTCGAACGACCATATGTACTCATTCTATGTACGCAATCCTTCGGGCTGGATGTTCGAATATGGCTGGGCCGGACGCCCCGCCACTCATCAGTCGGAATACTATGTCGAGGATATATACGG
>JBOHWM010000504.1:0-2257 GCA_050736555.1 Binataceae bacterium (SeqCode) | reverse complement strand
ATCTTGGTCCATTCGATATGCTTGTCGCGGTGGGTGCGCTTGAAATTGCGCTGCGACGATTGGGCCACGACTTCGCCTCGGGAGTGGGCGTGGCGGCGGTCCAGGAACGAATCGCGCGGAGTGCTTGAAGGACGTATGGCGGAAACTTTCCGCGTATTGCTAAGCGATTCCCTGTCGGCGCGGGGAATTGAGGTTTTGCGGCGCCATCCTCGGATTCATTTCGACGTGAAGACCGGGCTCACGCCGTCGGAGCTGGCCGCTGTCATCGCACCATATCACGCGCTTATTATCCGCAGTGCGACCAAGGTCACGCGCGAGGTGATCGAGCATGCCAGCGCGCTCAAGGTGATTGGGCGGGCCGGCGTCGGCGTTGATAACGTCGAGCTTGACGCCGCTACCCGGCGCGGCATCGTGGTGATGAACAGTCCGCTGGGGAACAGCGTCACCACCGCCGAGCATACGATTTCGATGATGATGGCCTTGGCGCGTCACATCCCGGCGGCCAACGCCGCCTTGCGGGCCGGCTTGTGGGAGCGCGGCAAGTTTACTGGCATCGAGGTTTGCGGCAAGACCCTGGGTGTTGTGGGGTTGGGCAATATCGGGCGCATCGTGGCGGACCGCGCGCTCGGGCTCAAGATGAAGGTGGTGGGTTTCGATCCGATCCTGACCGCCGAAGCGGCGGCCAAAATCGGCGTTGAGCTGGTTGGTCTCGAAGCGTTGCTCGGGCGCTCCGACTTTATCACCGTGCATGCGCCGCTGACCGATGAAACCCGTGGTCTGATCGGAGCGGCCGCGTTTGCGCGCATGAAGAAAGGCGTGCGTATCCTGAATTGCGCGCGTGGCGGCATCGTCGACGAGACAGCCTTGCTTAAGGCGCTCGAATCCGGCCAGGCCGCTGGTGCCGCGCTCGATGTCTTCATTGAGGAGCCGCCGCCACCGGGGCATCCTCTGATTGCGCATCCCAATGTAATCGCAACGCCGCACCTGGGCGCCGCCACCGATGAAGCGCAGGTTCAGGTCGCGGTCGATATCGCCAACCAGATTGTGGAATTCCTGCTTGACGGCACGATTCGTCATGCGGTCAACATGCCGGCGCTCTCGGTGCAGGAACTCGAAGTTCTCGGACCGCATCTTCATCTTGGTGAAAAGCTCGGACTACTGATGGCGCAACTTATTTCCGAAGCGCCCACGCAAGTGACGCTTTCATTCGCGGGCGAGGCGGCCAATCTGAAGCAGGAGCCGGTTACGGCCGCGATGCTCAAGGGACTGCTGAACGGCTTTCTCGACCAGGAATTCAATTACGTCAACGCGCCGTATATCGCGCGCGAACGCGGCATCACTGTGGCGGAAACGCGCTCGCGCGAAACCACCGATTACATCAACACCTTGACTCTGACGGCGCGCACGCCGGGCGGCACGCACGAAGTCACCGGTGCGGTTTTCGGCAAACGCGTACTGCGGCTGATACGGATCGACGGTTACCGGATCGAGGCGGCACCGCAAGGCTATTATCTGCTTTTGCATAATCGTGACGTGCCGGGCGTGGTGGGAGCGGTCGGCAGCTTGTTGGGGCGCAGCGGAATCAATATCGCGGGGCTTGAACTGGGTCGTGACCGGGCCGGTGGCACCGCCCTCAGCGTGGTCGAAGTGGATGGGCCGGTGCCTTCGGCGGTACTCGAAGAGTTGAAGACAATTCCGGCGATAACCAACGCCGCATTGATAAAACTTTGACGCCGGCACGGGGGAAACCAACCGGCGCATTTGAAGCCGTCGCGCGAACGCGATGGCGCGTGCGATTTCCTGACGAATCCATATGAACACAGTCGCGGTGGTCGGCTCCCAATGGGGCGACGAAGGCAAGGGGAAAATTGTGGACCTGCTGGCGGTGGACGCCGACGTGGTGATCCGCTTCCAGGGTGGCAATAACGCCGCCCATACGCTGGTGGTGGATGGCGAAAAGTTCATCCTGCGCCTGGTTCCGGCCGGCGCGTTGCACGAGGGCAAGACCTGTGTAATCGGCAACGGCACGGTGGTTGATCCGTTCGCGCTGATCGAAGAAATCGACAGCCTCAAACGTCGCGGCCGCATGCGCGACGATCAGCTTTTGCGGCTCAGCAACGACGCGCACATGGTCATGCCGTATCATCGCGCGATCGATCGCGCCCGCGAGGCGCGCCTGGGGGACGGCCGGATTGGCACCACCGGCTTCGGCATCGGCCCCGCCTATGAAGACAAAATGGCGCGATGTGGCCTGCGC